>CAZJUF010000314.1:0-3904 GCA_964549055.1 uncultured Hyphomicrobiales bacterium
CCAGACCGGCGGTATCGGCTCTGGTTTTGTCCAGGGGGAATTCATGCATTTTTGCAGGTTCTTTCGGGCGGGCTTTTAGATCAAATGATCTCTTAACAAAGTGTGAATCAGGGTGACGCGGCGGAATATTCAGAGTATTAATGCCTGAAGGTATATGCGGCGGAATACCTTGTGACTATAATAAAAATATTTCGGGGTGGCCAAAAACTGAACTCTAAGGGAAAACAGCGTCGACAGCGCTGGTTGTAAGGCTGTGTCAGAAAATTTAAGTAATGAGTTAAAGGCCCTCCATAACAAGGGCGATGCGCCAGCCTGGATCTGGGATCCGGATTTCAAGCGGATCCTGTGGGGCAATGACCGCGCGGCCTCCTTCTGGGGTGAGCCAGATGCACGGACGTTGCCGGATCGGTGGTTTGATGCCAACGGCGATGTGGCGCAAGCACTTGGTGCGGTGGTGGGTGATACACCTGTAAAGGTTCACATTGCCCTGCCCTATCAAGGTGCCACGGCCAGAATTGCCACCAGGATTACCCCCATTGAGCTGTCAGACGCACGTCGTGGTCTGTTTATCGTGGTTGATACGCCTATAGAGATTGGCGCAGACGCAGCTTTTGAAACCTTTGATCTCACCGATGCCCTGCCACAGGTTATCGCTACATTTACCAGCACTGGCCGGTTGCTGCATCAAAACGCCGTTGCCAAAGACGTCTTTGGCGCATTTTCGATATCAGACAGTGAGGCTGCACCTGTCGCTTTGAGCTATTGGCTTGGTGGCGAACACCATGCCCGGCGGTTCATTGATACCGTCATGGCAACATCGGATCACAGCGTTTTGCACAAGGTCCAGACCCGGTTTGGACCGCGCACCTATCGCCTGCATGCCAAACGCCTGACACTGACCACCGCCAACAGCCCGGCGTTTGTTGTAACCTTCATGGATACCACGCAATCTGTATCGGTTGAGCCGCCGCGCACGGCAGCGCCTGCGTCACGCGCTGAAGCCAAATTCAAGGCTGCGACACGGGAGCCTGCCGAGACCCCGATCGATACCGACCGAAAACCTCAAGCTGATTTTACCTGGAAAATGGATCAACGCTCGCGCCTGATTGAAATCAGCGAAGGCATCGGCTCTCTCATCGGCATATCTCACAAGGATTTACTGGGCCGGACCTGGGTTAATATCAGTGATACCTATGGCATTGATTTTGACGGCAATATTGACGCCCTCATTGAGGCCCGCAAACCGTGGTGTGAAACTGTTTTGTGGCCGACCAAACAGGGATCCGTCCTGGGGGCGGTGAAAATTGAATTTTCAGCCGAACCGGTAAAGACCACAAGTGGGAAATTTGCCGGTTTCAGAGGCTATGGCCGCGCTGTTGACATGAGTGCCGGTGTTGACGAAACCCCTGTGGACGAGGTTGTTTTACCGACATCGCAGCTGGAATTGACAGCGGAAGAAGAACAGGCATTTCGTGATCTGGGCCATGAACTTTCCCACCCCCGGGAGCAAAGCCAAAGCCCCAGTGAGGAGGCTTTAAGCCAGCCCCCTCAAAGTGGCGGGCATGATTTGATTTCAGCGTTAAAATCAGCGCTTGATGATGCGCCCTTGTGTTATCTGATCCATCGCAATTTTCATATTCTCTATGCCAATAAAGCAACAGCAAAACTGTTTGGCTTTGACTCATCGGACGAGATGGTCAGCGATCCCAATCTGCTCAATCTGTTTCCAGCTGACCGGGTCAAGCTGTTTGACTGGCAATCCGATTTTGACGATGAGGTTGCCGGCGTTGGCAAGACCGAGAGATCGCTCGGTTTAACCGGCAAAAAGCAGGACGGCTCTGAAATCAGCATGAGTTGCACCTTGAGCCCGTTACCGGTGGATGACGGGTTTGCAGTGCAGATAATTTTGAGCGCAGATGCGCCTGAAAAAACCGCTTCAATATCACCTGAAAAGCTCGCGACACCTTCAGAAGAGCTTTTGGCCTCGCACTCGCGCGAAGCAGAGTTGCACACCATTTTGGACACGGCCACCGATGGCATTGCGACGCTGGACGAAGAGGGTAGAATTGTTAGCCTCAACAAAAGTGCGCAAGCGATTTTCGGTCGCGACAAGGCCGAGGTTGTGGGGCAGAAATTTACTGATCTTTTGACTGAGAAGAGCAAAATTTCGGTGGAGGATTATCTGTCCGGCCTGAGCGATAACAGCCTTGCCACTGTTTTTAACGATGGCCGCGAAATCGTCGCGGTTGAAAACAAAGGTGGCCATATTCCGTTGTTTTTAACCATCGGCAAGATGCCCGACGGCAATCCTTCCCGGTTCTGCGCCGTCATGCGCGATATGACGCAATGGAAAAAAGCGGAAGAAAACCTCAAGCAGGCAATTGACGTTGCTGAGCGCGCAAGTACGCAAAAATCAGATTTTCTCGCCAAAATCAGCCATGAATTGCGCACACCATTAAATTCGATTATCGGGTTTTCTGAGGTGATGGCACAGGGGCAGTTTGGTGAGTTGAAGAATGATCGCTATCGCGGCTACGTCAATGATATTCATTCCAGCGGTAAACATCTTCTCAGCCTGATCAATGATTTGCTCGACTTATCGAAAGTCGAGGCCGGTAAACTTGAGCTTGAATTCACCTCGGTCGACCTCAATGAAATCATCCTCAAATCGGTCAGTTCGATGCAAAATGATGCCAACCGTGATCGCATCGTTATCCGCAATTCCCTCAATTCCGATCTGCCCAACGTGGTGGCGGATGAGCGCTCTTGCCGGCAAATTCTGCTCAACTTGCTTTCAAACGCCATCAAGTTCACCAAAGGCGGTGGTCAGGTTATTGTCTCGTCGTCCCTGGAGGAAACCGGAGAAGTTAAAATCTCCGTGCGCGATACCGGCATCGGCATGAGCGAAAAAGACATCAATTATGCCCTCGAACCGTTCCGGCAGATTACCACGTCTTCAACCGGCAGCACGGCGGGCACCGGCCTAGGGTTGCCGCTGACCAAAGCCCTGACGGAAGCCAACCGCGCGCGCTTCCACATTGAAAGCAAACCCGACACCGGCACTCTGGTTGAAATCACCTTCCCCACCGCACGGGTTCTGGCCGAATAAATTCTAGGGAGTAATCTGGAGATGACCGAGGCAACCAACAAGACTGTTGTTGTTACAGGCGCTACCAGCGGCATTGGGCTGGCCTTGATATCTCAATTACTCGAGGCGGGCTATTTGCCCATTTTAACCGGGCGTAATGCTGATAAGGTGGATGCACTGGCGATGCATCACAAGGTGCCAGGCTATTGCCTTGATGTCGCCGACACAAAAGCCATTGCCGATGTCACCGCCCGGATCGAAGCCGATCACGGACCCATATGGGGTCTGGTCAACAATGCCGGTATCTGGCTCGAAGGCGAATTCACTGACTATTCAGAGCAGGAAATAAAAGCCGTCATTGATACCAACACTCTTGGCACCATTATGATGACCCATGCAGTCTTACCCACCATGCAGTCAAAAGGCAGCGGGGCAATCATCAACGTGGTCTCGACCGGTGCCTTGTATACGCGCAAGATGATCAGTGTTTACTCCGCCAGCAAATGGGCCATCCGCGGCTTCACCGGCTGCCTCGAAGCCGAATGCGCCCCCAAAGGCGTGCGCGTCATGGGGTTTTATCCCGGCAAGGTAAACTCAGCCATGTATGAAACCGCCGGCATTGATCGCAACCTCGATGTCGCCATGACACCCAAGCAAGCAGCCACCATGATCGCCACCATGCTAAGCGACGAGACCATGGTGTGGGGGCAGGTTTCCGGGCGGTCTATTGAGGATTACGGGTAGGTTTTTCCTGATTTCACCCCTTCTCCCCTTGCGGGAGAAGGTGGCAGCGTAGCTGACGGATGAGGGGTTTTG
>CAZJUF010000315.1:0-3896 GCA_964549055.1 uncultured Hyphomicrobiales bacterium
AGTTTCCTGAGCGGATTTTGGAAAAAGCAGTGACACGCATGATGCCCGGTGGGCCTTTGTCGCGTCAGCAGCTTAAGAACCTGCGTATTTATGCAGGCTCAGAACATCCTCATGAAGCACAGAACCCCGAATTAACCGATGTTGGGGCTTTGAACCCAAAGAATATCAGGAGAGCTTAAGCCGTGGCTGATCAGGAAAGTGTAACTTTAGAAGATTTGAAAGAAGCCATTGGCAGCGAAGAAGATGCGCCGATTGTTTATGTGCAGAAACTTGACGCCCAGGGCCGCGCTTATGCCACGGGAAAACGTAAAGATGCTGTTGCGCGCGTGTGGATCAAACCCGGTTCGGGCAAGATCATCGTCAACAAACGCGAGCAGGAAGTTTATTTTGCCCGCCCGGTTCTGCGTCTGTTATTGCAGCAGCCGTTTGAGTGTGTAGAGCGCAAAAATCAGTATGACGTGTGGTGCACGGTATCTGGTGGTGGTCTGTCGGGACAGGCTGGCGCAGTGCGTCACGGTGTTTCAAAAGCTCTGACATTGTATGAGCCTGAGCTTCGTGGTGCCTTGAAAAAAGGCGGATTTCTTACCCGCGATTCACGCGTTGTCGAACGAAAAAAATATGGCAAGGCCAAAGCCCGCAAGAGCTTCCAGTTCTCCAAACGTTAGAAGCGTATTTCACGAGAATTACGAAAAGCGGGGCCTTTTGGGTTCCGCTTTTTTCGTTTTGACTGTTTTAAGAAAATCAATTTAGTTTAGGTGTTGAGATGACGGATAAAAAAATAAACACATGTGTGCTGGGCGCTTCGGGCTATACCGGAGCGGACTTTATTCGCCTGGCCGCGCGTCATCCCCGCATCAACATATCTGCTTTAACCGCTCATTCTCATGCGGGCAAGGAAATGGCGGAGGTCTTTCCGCATTTAGCCACTTTGGACCTGCCACGGTTGACCACACTGGATGAAGTTGATTTTTCCGGGATTGATGCGGTGGTGTGTGGGTTGCCGCACGGCACCACTCAAAAAATCATTGCTGAGTTGCCTGATACTGTGAAAATTATCGATATGTCGGCTGATTTCAGACTGCGTGATGCCCAAACATACGAACAGACCTACGGCAAACCGCATCAGGCCAACGAGTTGCAGAAATCTGCCGTCTATGGCCTGACGGAACTAAACCGTGCCGACATCAAGAATACCCGGCTGGTGGCGTGTCCGGGGTGTTATCCCACCGCCGTCTTGCTGGCGCTTTGTCCTTTGCTTGGCAGCGAAGTTATTTCACCTGAGGATATCATCATCGATGCCAAATCAGGCGTCACCGGTGCCGGTCGCGGGCTAAAACAGGGCACGCTGTTTTCAGAAGCAGGCGAGGGGCTTAGTGCCTATGGTGTTGCCGTGCATCGTCACTCGCCAGAAATTGAACAGGAACTCACCAAAGTTGGCGGATTGGACGTAGTGGTGAATTTCACCCCGCATCTGGTGCCAATGAGCCGGGGTGAATTGGTAACCTGCCACGTCAGGCTGGCTGACGACGCAAGCGCTGATGATTTGCGTTCGACTTTAGCTGCGCATTATAAAGACGAGCCCTTCATGCACGTTTTGCCGCAAAACACCTATCCCGCCACCCAGCATGTGCGCGGTTCAAACCAGTGCCATATAGGTGTTTTCGCCGACAGAATTCCCGGTCGCGCCATCGTCATTGCTGTCATTGATAATCTGGTAAAAGGTTCTGCCGGTCAGGCCTTGCAGAATTTCAACGTGATGTTTGGCATTGAAGAAACCACGGGTCTGGAACAATTGCCGATGTTCCCGTAAGTTGCTTTTTTCACGACAGTCGATATTCAGGGTCGAATATGAATAAGAATAGTGAGGGTGCTCGTGACAGGCTGGTCCTGCATTTTCCCGGCTTCGAGCCCGCCCCGGCAAAATTTCACTACATTCGATTTAAACGTGAATGCAGGAAGTTTCGAAAATTATGGGACGTTCAACAGGAATTTGGACGCTTTAGTGAAGCCGATGGTGCTTCGCATTGGCAGACAAAAACGGTAGGCAGTAACTGGGCGATTTCAACCAGAATGGTTGTTCTGGAATGGTGCAGCTTTCTTGATTACCCCGAAAAATCAACCTTCTGGCAGCGGATTTTCTACAGTTCTCCGCTCTACTTTGCCCATTTCACAACGCTTGCTCCGTGGCGCTTTTTCAAAGCTAACTGGCGCTATGGATTGACATTCATCTATCCGATTTTAACGCTTCTGCTTGTGGCCGCCCTGTCGGGAGCAACGATTTGGGGGACAGCCCAACTGGTGAGCGAATTACCACTTATCCTGTCAATCTCGATTGGCATCGCTGTGTTTTTGGTGGTTTTAAATGTTTTGGGGCAACGCTGGGCGTTGCCAATGGCATTTGAATTTTCCCACCACGCCTATTCCATATCGTTGCCGGATAACAAGAGTTTTCAATCCCGGGTTGCTGATTTTTCTTCGATCATCACCAAAGAGATTGCTGCCAGTACCGCAGAAGAAATCAATATAACCACACATAGTATCGGTAGCGTCTATGGGGTTGCAGCTCTTGCCAATGCGTTGCGGCAAAATCCCGATCTGCTTGCCGGTAAAACACTCTATTTCACGGCCATAGCCTCCAGTGTCCTGCATAATGCGCTGATGACGCGATGCCAGTGGCTGCGCGATGATCTCAAGCTTGTGCTCGAGCATCCCGGCATTCAGTGGACCGAGATATACGCCACCAATGATCCGCTGTGCTTTAATAAATGCAGCCCTGAAATTGCTATTAATGGCAAGTCTGCCAATAGATTGATCTCGCGACGGGTGCGGTTTTCCCGAATGGTGGATAAAAAACGTTACAGGTTCATGCGCTTTAATTTTTTCCAGCTTCACCGCCAAATGATTATGACCAATGATCACCGTTATTTTTACGATTTCTACCTAATATTATTTGGTCCGCGCAACGTCGTTGATTTGCTGCAACGCAAACCGTTCACCGAGATTTGATCGGGGTGCGCTTTGAGCATCAGGGCTTCCTCTATACATTAGAGCCCGGTGTATTATCTTCATAACATCTGGCGGGAACGTCCAAATCAAGGTCTTTAACCGCAGAAATTTGGTTACAAATTGTTGCTCAAGCGTGGATTGAAACATTGGGTTACAAATCTCCGTATTCTGGACATCAATCGGTAACAAACGATACCTAAATTGAAGGTAACAAGACCGTTGAACGGTCAGCATCCAGTGATAACTGGATGTTGAAATGCATGACAATGGAGAAATATTATGGGTTATGGAATGATGGACGGATGGGGATACATGAATGGCTGGGGCTGGGGTGGAATGGTTTTTGGAGGTATCATGATGTTACTTTGGCTGGCTTTGGTTATTGCGCTGATTGTCTTCCTGTTCAGGTGGATTAGCGGCTCGTCGCGGCAAAATTCAAACCAGGATGCTCTGGACATTCTCAAGCAGCGCTATGCGCGAGGCGAAATTGATGCAGCTGAACTCGAAGAACGCTCAACACATTTGAGGGCAGATAAATGATTTCGCGCAGAGCAACTCTTGCCGGATTGCTGGCAGGTGGCGGTGTGGCCACAGCCGGTGTGTTGACAAATCGCTACACCCGACAATGGTTGTTCGGGCTATCGGCCAATGCAGCCGAGCCAAAGTCCCTTGCTATTCCCAAAGTGTTGTCGGGTGAGATGCGCAATGGCGTGCGTACTTACGACCTTGGTCTGCAAAAGGGAGTTTCCCAGTTTTTTGACGGCGTTGACACTCCAACACTCGGCATCAATGGCGCCTATCTTGGGCCTACCTTGAAAATGCGTGCGGGCGAAGATGTGCAAATGAACGTCACCAACAAAATCGGTGAACCCAGCACACTGCACTGGCAC
>CAZJUF010000316.1:0-3874 GCA_964549055.1 uncultured Hyphomicrobiales bacterium
GGACGGATGCGGTGGGTCTTCAACTCGAAGAAGAGCGCCTGCCGCAACGTATTCGCAGGCGAAGTCGGGCAGGCGGTGGCAATGTGGCGTGAAGAGTGCGCGGCTGGGCCTAACCTCGGCAGAGATCGATCGCATGGCATCTGCTTTCGAACATGAAGATTTGAAGGCGGCACTTTAGTTACACTATTACATCTTCTCAGGTTTTAATCTGAATATTCAGAGAATTATTCATCCCCAGCCATATGCAAAAACCTTGCATTACTGTCGACTTTTGCATATAAGTAGGGCATGCCTTCTCTTGACCTCTATCTCGACGAACAGCTTTCTCGTGGCCGAGCCTACTTCTCTCGAGAAGAGGCATTAGACGCGCTTGGCCTGAGTGCGGAGGCATTCATTGCCGCTGCAGGCAGATTGGCCAGGAAGCATCGGCTAGTCTCCCCCCGGCGCGGTTTCTACCTGATCCTGAGACCGGAGGACAGGGTGGCCGGGGCACCGGATCCTGTACGCTGGATTGCCCCCCTTATGAAATACCTCGGCCTGGACTATCGAATCTCCTTGTTGCGGGCGGCTGCTTTCCATGGTGCTTCACACCAGGCAGCTATGGTCTTTCAGGTCATTGTTCCGAAGCAGTTGCGGGCATTCGATATCGGTCGCCATCGGCTCCAGTTTATTTACCAGACCCCGGCGGCCTTCGTCAAAATCAACCTGTCTGATTGGCTTTCGCAAATGAAAAGCGAGGCGGGTTTTGCCAAGGTGGCTGGTGTGGAACTGACCCTCCTGGATTGCGCCCGTTATTTCCATAAGGCCGCCGGCATCAATAGCGTGGCACAGATTGCAAAAGACATTGGCGCGGGTGCCGATCCACGCAAGCTGGCGGCTGCTGCGGCGGCCTATGAGAATTCTGCTATTCGTCGGCTCGGGTATTTGTTGGAACACGCTGGCCACGCGTGCCAGGCCAAGGCTTTGGAGCCGTTTGCCAGGAAGGCTAAATCAATGAAGCTCCTGGATCCTTCTGTTAAACCGTTAACTGAATCACTTGCTGAACGGTATGAAAAAGATGCTAAATGGATGATTGAGATCAATGAACCCGTGGAGGTCGACTTTTGATTCCAGCCTCATATATTCAAGAGTGGAGCAGCAAGGCACCCTGGCCGGATTCGAGACAGGTTGAACAAGACTTGATCATCTCTCGTGCATTGTGTGACCTGTTCAATTCGCCAGCATTAGCAGGCAAGATTGCCTTTCGTGGTGGCACTGCGATCAACAAGCTACTTTTCCAGCAACCCCTGCGCTACTCGGAAGACATCGACCTTGTGCAAATACAACCGGAACCCATCGGTACCACAATCGATGCTATTCGTGATGCGCTTTCATGGTTGGGCCAGTGCAGCCGACATCAAGCTGGACACTCGATGCATCTGGTGTTCAAATTTGCTCCCGAAGTCGATCCGGAAACCACGCTCAATCTGAAGGTCGAGATCAATACTCGTGAGCATGGAAGTTTGTATGGCATCAAACAGTATCCCTTCGAGATTGATAGTCGTTGGCACTATGCGAAAACCGAGATCGCATCTTTCGAGCCCGAGGAATTGTTCGGGACAAAGCTTCGTGCATTGCTACAGCGGCGTAAAAACCGTGACTTGTTCGACTTGCATGAGGGGATTAAGCAACTTTCAATGGATGCTGACAAGCTTATTGCCTGCTTCGTGTATTACCTATCCCTGGAGGAGAAGCCAATCTCTCGTGCCAACGCTGAGCAACGGATGCTGGAGAAGCTACGACGAAGTTTGACCGAAGACATCGCACCACTGTTGCCTGCTGGCATCCGATTTGATGATGACGATGCTATCGATGCGTTCAACAATGTTTGGGTAGAATTGGTTGCACGGATCAAAGGTGATCCATGGAAGCTTTCTGCACAAGTGATGGACGAGCTGCGCAAAGAGAAGATGCCAAATTTGCTTCAGTAGAATATTTCTTCCATATGTCTGCAGCTTACTGATGATGGCTGCATCATTGACAAATTGTGTGTTCAATTCCTATCGAAAAATGTAGAACATATCGCAAGTGCACAGAAAGAGCTGCCGCTGAAATCTGTCATACTAAAGCATGAAAAACAATTGGGCAAAGAGAGCAAAACCCGATGTCTAATATAGAAGCAAAGAGAATTTAATGGCCAGTTGGACATTATATTTAATATTTGGTCTCGATTTATTAAGTATGAATTATTTAATTCGTAATTCAATGATTTTTTGTTGATGGTTTTTTGCTAGTTTGAACATCAGACTGTCCGAAGCCCGATACAAAAATGTGCTGGTGTTTTTCCTCTGTCTGTTCTACCCATCGTCCATAGTGACGCATAATCATCTCGGTTGTTTTGTGGCCCATCTGTTGAGCAACGAATAGAGGATTCTCGCCACCGGACAGGAGTTGGCTTGCGTAAGTGTGGCGGGTTTGGTACGGGTTGCGGTAGCGTACCTTTGCGCGTTTAAGGATGTGTTTCCATGGTCGCT
This sequence comes from uncultured Hyphomicrobiales bacterium, assembly GCA_964549055.1. Taxonomy (GTDB): domain Bacteria; phylum Pseudomonadota; class Alphaproteobacteria; order Rhizobiales; family JAJFHR01; genus JAJFHR01. The sequence goes on from CAZJUF010000316.1 coordinate 2,514, forward strand.
CCAGGTGTTCGTAGTCTACAAGTGCTCCACGCTGTTTGGATCGGACAAAAACGAATTCTCTACCGACAAAGCTATACTGTTTTTGATCTTTCAATGCATCCAGGGCAAACGGTATAAGAATAACATCCCGGGTACCAGCCTTGGTCTTTGTTTCTTTGAGTTTCCGCTCAACTACCGCGCGCTGAACTCGAATAATGCCATGACGCCAATCGATGTCTCCCCACATCAACCCAAAAAGTTCAGATGTACGTAGGCCTGTATAGAAGGCGAATTGAAGAAGATTCCGAATGCGAGGATCATATTCAAATGCGATATCAAGCACTGCTTTTATTTCGTCATTCGTAAACGGATCCACTTCATAGTTTGTTCGAGCTTGGTGACGGCTCACTAGTTTGCTCACCTTGATCTTATCGAGTGGGTTCCCATCAATAAGATCATCATTAAGTGCGCGATCCAGTATAGCCCGAAGCGGTGTTAGGTCGTTGCGTATGCTTTTCAGTGTGCCTGATCGACTACGTATCCACTCGCGGATTTGTTGTGGGGTAAGTTCCCTGGCGCGGGTGCTGCCGAACTTGGGAATCAGGTGGGCATTGCAGCTTTTTCGATAACAACGGTAGGTGCTATGTGGGTGTGTTCGCTCGACATCCTTCAGCCATTCTTCTAATAGTTCTTTAATGGTGACCGTCGAGACTGCATGCCCAAACAACCGTGCACGTTTTGAATCGGGGAAGTAATCCGTATAACGGAAGGTCTGGCGTTCGATTGCGTTCTCGATTTCAGCTTTAAGGTTGATCGCATAGCGTTGGTCGCATTTTTTGTCAGGACTTAGGCGGGAGAGCATCTCTTTGCACGTAACGCCGCGGAACTGAAATTGAATTTCAAGGGCGCGTTTGCCGCTGGCGTATGTTCTTACCCGGATACCACGTTCGATTTTTTCAGACCCTGTTCGACCCATCGTTCCACCGCCTCTGTGTTGATCCAGAGATTTTTGTTTCGGACCTGGCAATGAATACCATCCAGCCAAATCCCCCTTTTCCGCCTTGCATGTACTGCATTGGCAGTATCTCCAGAAATGTTGCAGTATTTCTGTAATTTAACCCATTTCATTTTGCGATTGCTCCTACTGGCATGGTCCCGCATTGTCTGGCATTCGCCAGAACGGTCTTAGCTATCTTGGAGCAGTGTTTGCTTGAAGTCAGGTTCGAAAGTACACCCTGTGGGTCGATGTTTCCAGCTTGATTGCCTTTTTATCCCTATAAATACAAGCAGGTTCGCTGGCATTGGAACCAGTTCATGAGGTTCGTAGTGTGTTTGTGATGCCACTGAGATAGTTTACCAGCAGCAACATTGTTAGATCCTGA
>CAZJUF010000317.1:0-3861 GCA_964549055.1 uncultured Hyphomicrobiales bacterium
CCAGACCGATAAGCGGGGTCGACACGTTGGAAATGACAATCGGCACAGCGATTGCCAGTATTTGACGGTGGCTGATCATGGGCAAATAACAGTCGGTTTTAAAGGGATTTATTGGCGTAAAGTTTCCACAAACGCCCGATTACCCAAAGAGGAATAACGATCACGGCACCCAAAGCGAGATATCGCACCATCCATTCAACGGCACCAAATCCCATATCATAAATTCTCAAAAACAGGTTCTTGAGGCTGTTCCAGAAATTAAACGGATCAAGATCAAAAAATGACAACATGATCCCCAAAAGCACAGAAAGTACCACCAGCCTGATAATGACAGCACTTGGCCGCCCGCCGATAAATTGATTGAACATGGTCGCTTATTCCATTTTGCCGTTGGACTGTGATTAATATGGGTTCTAGCATGTCATATGTCCAGAACGAGGAAAAAAGTCGAAGACCTGTTGCCCGTGCAATTCCTGCAGTGGTTTTCGGCCCGCAACTGGCAACCTAGAGATCATCAACTCGAACTGTGTCGATTATCTCAGTTGAGAAAATCAGCCCTGCTCATAGCCCCCACCGGTGCCGGTAAAACCCTGGCCGGTTTCCTGCCCTCCCTGATCGATCTTGCTGACATGGGAAAGTCTCAGGACGTGAAAAAAAACGGTCCCCACACACTTTACATTTCCCCCCTTAAAGCGCTTGCCGTTGATGTGGCCAGGAACCTTCAGGCCCCGATTGACGACATCGGGCTGGACATACGGGTGGAAACCCGCACCGGTGATACGCCGCATTCGCGCCGACGTCGCCAGACCGTGAACCCGCCTGACATGTTAATGACAACGCCGGAGCAACTTTCGTTGTTGCTGGCGTCACCGCAGGCGGACATTTTCTTCGCCGATTTAAATCGCGTGATCCTTGATGAACTGCACGCTCTGATAACCTCCAAACGCGGCTCCCTTCTGGCTCTGGCGTTATCGCGATTGCGAAAACTCAGCCCTAATATGATTATGACGGGTCTCTCGGCAACGGTTTATCAACCCGATGATCTGCGGGCCTATCTTGTGGCGCAAAAGACCGGTGGAAAAACCCGCGACCTGTCTGAAGTGGTTTACGGTCAGTCTGGTGCTGTCCCCGACGTGCGTATTTTGAAAACTGCCGAGCACATTCCATGGGCTGGCCATTCCACGCTTTATGCCGTTAATGAGATTTATCAGGCAATCAAGACCAATCGACTGGTATTAATCTTTGTTAATACGCGCTCACAGGCCGAGAGAATGTTTCAGGCCCTGTGGCACATCAATGAAGACACCATTGCCATAGCATTGCATCACGGCTCATTGGATGTGAGCCAGCGCCGCAAGGTTGAAGCTGCCATGGTGGCGGGTAAACTGCGCGCCGTCGTCTGCACCTCAACCCTTGATCTGGGTATTGACTGGGGCGATGTTGATTTGATTGTCAATGTCGGTGCACCCAAAGGGGCCAGCCGCATCCTGCAACGCATCGGCCGCGCCAATCACCGCCTCGATGAACCCAGCCGGGCCTTGCTGGTGCCGTCAAACCGCTTCGAGGTGCTCGAATGTGTCGCCGCCCAGGAAGCTGCGCGCAAGGGGGAACAGGACAGCGCGCGGCCTCTAAAAGGACAGCTGGACGTGCTCGCCCAGCATATTTTAGGCATGGCATGCGCGCGAGCCTTTGTACCCGATGAGCTTTATGCCGAAATCTGTGAGGCCGCCCCTTACCGCGACCTTACCCGCGACGAATTCGACCAGACCGTCGACTTCGTTGCCACCGGTGGCTATGCGCTTAAATCCTATGACAGATATGCCCGCCTCAAGCTAACAGACGATGGCAAATACCGGCTGGCTCACCCCAAGATGGCGCAGCAATACCGGCTCAACATCGGTACTATAGTGGCCGATACCATGCTCAAGGTGCGTCTGGTAAAACGCCGTCCCAAGGCCGGAACAGCCTTTCGCGGTGGCAGGATGCTGGGCGAGGTTGAGGAGGGTTTCATCGATCAGTTGAGCGTTGGCGATACTTTTTTGTTTTCAGGCCAGGTGTTGCGATTTGAAGGGCTGGGTGAAACGCAAGCCTTCGTATCAAAATCATCGGCATCCGAGCCCAAAGTGCCGTCATACTATGGTGGAAAATTTCCGCTCTCCACATATCTCGCCAAAAAAGTCCGCCACATTCTTGCCCATGAAGATCAATGGCAGCTTTTGCCCACGCAAGTCTCCGACTGGCTAAAGCTGCAAAAACAAAACTCGGTGTTGCCATCGGCCACCAACATGCTGATTGAAACATTCCCGCGGGGTAACAAACATTATCTCGTCGCCTATCCGTTTGAAGGACGCCTGGCGCACCAGACCCTTGGCATGTTGCTGACCCGGCGGCTCGACCGCTCAGGCGCGCAACCTTTGGGCTTTGTTGCCAATGAATATGCCCTGACGATCTGGGGTTTGCGCGATGTGGGCGCGATGTGTGCCAGCGGTTCATTGTCTTTGAACGACCTTTTTGCCGAAGATATGTTGGGCGATGATCTTGATGCCTGGCTGGCCAATTCATCCCTGCTCAAGCGCACATTCAAAAACTGCGCGATCATTTCCGGGCTTATTGAACGGCGGTATCCCGGACGCGAAAAATCAGGACGGCAAATCACTTTTTCAACCGACCTGATTTATGATGTCTTGCGTCAACATGAACCCGATCATATTCTGTTGCAGGCAACCTGGGCTGATGCGGCTGCAGGCCTGCTCGATATTGCCCGGCTGGGGCAGTTGTTATCGCGCATCAAAGGGCAGATAGTGCTGAAACAACTCGATACCATATCACCGCTGGCAGTCCCGATCATGCTCGAAATTGGTCGCGAGCCGGTCTATGGCCAGGCCAGCGAAGCCTTGCTGGCCGAAGCCGCAGACACCTTAATCGCGGAGGCAGGCAGATTTGTCTAGAGCGCTGGATTTGAAACCGTCAGGCTCACCTGATCTGATATTGGACGGCCACATCTTCCAGCCCGATGTGTCAGGTGCCTTATACTGGCCCAGGCAAGACACCCTGATTGTTTCGGATCTGCATTTCGAAAAGGGATCATTTTTCGCCAGTCGCAATCAGCATTTGCCACCCTATGATACCAGCCAGACATTGAGCATACTTGAACGCGTAATAGCCAGATATCAGCCCGCACAGGTCATTGCCCTGGGCGACAGTTTTCATGACATGGGTGGTGTCCAGCGTTTGAGCGTTGAGGACCGCAGCAGAATTATTGCCCTGACCCGGTCGTGTCGATGGACCTGGATTGCCGGAAATCACGACCCCAAACCTGCACCTGAACTTGGTGGTGAGGTGAGCTACGAAATAATTATTGCCGGGCTGACGTTAAAACATGAGCCATCAGAACAATTGACCGGCGTCGAAATTGCCGGACATCTCCACCCCATTGCCGTCATCGCAACCAAAGCGCGCAAATTGCGCCGCCGGGCATTCATAACCAACGCTCAACGTCTCATCATGCCAGCCCTGGGTGCCTATACCGGTGGTCTCAATGTGTGTGATGAGGCATTTCGTCCGTTTTTGAATGATCACCCGTTCCACGCCTGGGCTCTGGGTGAAAATCAGGTTTTCCCGATCAGCTCAGCCAGATTGCGATTATAGACAGGTGCGCTAACTTTTGCGGAAGACCACAGCGGCAAGCCAGCCGCAGAACAGAGCGATGAGAACCGCAATGATGCCATAGGTGGTTGGCGTTTTCTGGGCCATTTGAAAGATGAACCGTTCAAAACCGCTTTTGGTTATATAGAGCGGGGAGTTTTGTACGTGGACCAGCTTGCCATCGCGGAACAGATATACATCGGCGGAATAACTGCC
>CAZJUF010000318.1:0-1189 GCA_964549055.1 uncultured Hyphomicrobiales bacterium
GGTATAGGTGCCAAACAGCCGGTCCCAGATTGACAGGTTGAAACCATAGTTGCTGTCGGTCTCCCGCATCAGGGTTGAATGGTGGATGCGGTGCATATCCGGGGTGACAATAATTTTACGCAACCTGTCGTCAACAGTGCCGGACAGTTTGATGTTTGCGTGCGAAAACATGGCAAAAACATTGAGCAGAACTTCAAACAGGAATACGGCCAGAGCGGACGGACCAAGCAGCGCTATGACAACAAACTTGTATAGCATCGACAGCACGATCTCGAGGGGATGAAACCGCGTTCCCGTGGTCACATCAACTTCCGTATCGGCATGATGAACCTGATGCAGCAGCCACAAAGCCGGGATTTTATGTGTCGCCACATGCTGAATGTAGATTGCCAGATCAAGCAGTATGACGGAGATAACAAGCTCGAGCCAGAAGGGCCAGTCGAGCAGGCCAAACAGGCCATAGCCTTGTGTATACATATATTCGGCAACACCAACGGCAAGAATGGGGAAAACCAATCTGAGCACGATGCCATCGACTCCCACTAAAGAAAGGTTGGTGATCCACCGTCGCAGCTTATAACGGCCAAATTCGCGCCGGGGATGGAACAATTCCACAAGCCCGAGCACCACAAGAACGCTGGCGAATATGGATAGTCTGATGAAACCTTCACTCATGATTTAACCTGAATTTTCAACTTCCTAATTAAGCAGTGCATGGCGTGCATGGGCGCCGCGTTCAATCGCGGTGGCAATCAGCCGGTCGACGCCGAGGCCAACCCGGAAAATCTGCAACAACCTGAGTTCTTCTTTTTCTAAAGAGCCGTCTGCTGCGGCCGTTTCAACGGCAAATGCATAGGCTGTTTCCAGCAGATGAGATGGCAAGGCCTCTCTCACTTTGTCGAGAACCTCCTGCAGGCCGCTTTCCCGGCGCAGGGTTGCGCCACAGGCTTTTGAGGTTTGAATGAGGTTGTCAGCGTTATATTCGATAAAAACCGGCATTTTTCGAACGATATGGCCAATTTTTTCCAACTCGGAATCGCTCATGTCCCGGTCCACCGCCGACATGGTGACCATAATGTAGATCAGGGCTTCTTCAGGACTTAATGGTTGCGGCATAGGGGAAACTCCAGCAGGGGTGAGCCAAAAAACCAGACTAAAGGGTTATTGGATGAAAAGTAAGTAAGAACTA
>CAZJUF010000318.1:1289-3845 GCA_964549055.1 uncultured Hyphomicrobiales bacterium
CCAAAAGCATCACGGCGCGCGCGGTTCAAAATCGTCGGTTGCGGCCACGGCACCCGGTCAAAGACAATGATGCGTAAACTGTCTCCCGGCACATCAATGCCATCGCGCACGGCATCAGTGCCCAGCAGGCAGGAGTTAATGTCGCCGCGAAACAGATCAACCAGAGTGCCGGTGTCCATGGGATCAATGTGCTGGGCGTAAAGGTTAAGACCAGCAGCGGTCAATTTTGGTGACAGCTGCTGGAAGGTTTTTTCCAGTCGCGAAATTGCTGTAAACAATCCCAGCCCGCCACCACCGGCGGCAAGGAAGAGTTCGCGCAAGGCGGCTGCCACCTGTGCCGGTTCATCACGATTGACGTCATTGACAATGAATATGCGCGATTTATTAGCGTAATCAAAGGGCGATGCCTGTTCAAAACGATGTGGCGGCGTTGCCAGATGATACGCGCCTGAGCGCACATCAGCCGAGCGCCAGTCGTCCGGTGCATCGGGCAATCTGTCACGCAAGGTAGCTGACGTAATCAAGACACCCTGTGCCGGCTCCAGCACAATCTGAGAAAACGGCAGCGAGGGATCAATCCAGTGCCGGTGCATACCGACATCAAACAGGTTTCCCCATGCCGTTTCGATTGAAAACCAGTCAACAAATTCTTCCGGCGTTTCCTGGGCCAGGCTTGTGAGCATGGACAGCCACGAGGGCAACACCAGATTGGCGCGGCGTTTGAGACCGCGTACAGCTGCTTCAATACGAATGCGGGAAACACTGTCATGGTCTGATGCGTCATCATCAAGCGATGCCTCAAGTCTGGCGCTGAGCTCGCTCAATGACTTTTTCAGTATTTCCAGCTGCAATCTGAGCTGGTCGGCAGCATCGGCCAAGCCCTCAACCGGGGGATCACAATCAGCTTCCATTGTCCGGCTGTATTGATTTTTTGTGCGCGCGAGAACCTGGGCATGAACCAGCATCATGAAATTTTCTGTCGTGCTTTGGCCAGCACCTGAGGTGATCCTTTGCCGCCAGCCCGGTGCCGGCAGCGCTTTGGCAGCTCCCAGAGCCTGATCAAGCAGGGCATCTGTTTCGTTATCACCTTCAAACAGATCGGCAAACCGCTCTTTGAGCCCGCGCGAACGTTGCCGTCTTTGCCCCTCGTTGCCACGTATCCAGCGCCTGAGTTCGGCGGTTTCAAGGGCCGTCAAATGGGCCGAAAAAGCGCTGTCGGCTGCATCAAAAACATGATGGCCTTCATCAAAGACAAAATGACGTCCCGCTTCAACTGCGTCATCTGCATCAGGTTTATCTTTCTTGTTGCTCAGGTCCTTGAACATGTCGGTTGATTGATCGAGCGCTGCCTGCACCATGACAAGGGCATGATTGGCAACCACGAGATCTGCCTTGCGCGATTTCCGCACCGCTTTTTCGATGAAGCATTTACGGTAATGCGGACAGGCTGAATAAATGCACTCACCGCGCCTGTCGGTGAGGCCAAAGCCCGCGCGTATGTTGCCACCGCCTTCAGGACCGCGCCCCCCGGTAAACAGCGGCACCAGCCACGATATAAAATCACCGCTGACCATGTCACCATCGCGTGTCGCCATAATCCAGCGCGCGGTGAGCCCCGCCAATGTGGCAGCGCGTTCATTTTGCGGTTGCAGGTTAGCGACAAGGTCCTGGTAATTGAGCAGACACAGGTAATTTTCCCGCCCCTTTCTCACCGCGGTTTTTTCTCGCCGTTCTACGGGATCGGGATAGACATGGGCTATTTCCTGCACCAGTTGACGTTGCAGGTTTTTGGTGTACGTTGACAGCCACACCGGCGCCCCATTGCGCTTGGCCCAAAGGCTTGCCGGGGCAAGATAGCCAAGTGTTTTACCAATGCCGGTTCCCGCTTCCGCCAGCACCACATTGGGGGCGTTAGCGGCATCTTTAGGCTGAAAAGCCAAAGCTGCTGCGGCACTATACTTGGATTGGCCATCGCGGGTGCGTCCATGCGATGCGGTCAATTTTTCCAGTTGTTCTTTGGCTTCTTTCGCACTTACGCCCAGGGCTTTGGGTGCTTTTGCCGGTCCGTCATCCTGCCATTCTTTCAATCTCACCCAGACATCAAGCCCGCGGAGTGCGGACCGGTCGGGTTCGGCTTCCGGTGGTTTCAGGGCCTCTGTCAAATAAGGCCCCCAGGCCCAGCCGCCTTTTTCCATGGTGCGGGCAACGCGATAGAGCTGTCGTTTCACCAGTGGTTTTTGTGATACCAGAATGTCAATCAGCCCGTGCGCCAGCGCGTGTAAATCGTCTGGGGAACAAGCCTCGTCCAACCCGCTGGCAGTTATCAGTCCTTGCGGGGTGGGGGCGGCAAACCGGGCGGGAAAGCAAAAGGCGTAAAGTTCGGATATATCGAGATGGCGCTGGTTGCGGGCAGTCTGAAACTGGTTTTGTGAAGCTTTGGCAATTCTCACCAGCCGGTTGAGGGTGAAAGCCGAGTGGCAGATGAGGTGAGGGCGGTCAATCAGCCGGGAAAGCGCCTGGGCAGCATTCAGTTTTTCACAACCGCCACCAGCCGTT
>CAZJUF010000319.1:0-3809 GCA_964549055.1 uncultured Hyphomicrobiales bacterium
TCTCAACGCAAATGTGAATCCCCTTTATGAGTCAGATCAATACAGAATGACTCTAGCTGGTCTATCCAGTAGGCGATTTCTTTTTCATGACCACCTTTGCGGCGCGTGTTGTGGTGATAGATGACGGCGGTGCGCCCTTGTGCGAGAGCCTTTGCTTCTCGCAAAGGCATCCGCTTCCAGTCTTTCACTTTTCCTAAACTGAACTTTTCGTCTTCGCAAAGTCCGTTGTCGGGATCGGCGAAGACAATATCGCATCCCTGTAGGGACGTTTGAATATTCTCAAACCACTGGCTGCGCCACATGCGTCGCTTGGCGGGAGTGAGTTCTGGCGCGGACAATATCGCACCTGAAAACTTGGCCGCGCCTAATATGGCCGATTGTTCAACGGCGGAAACTTTGCGCTCGTCGTCGGCAACAATCCGCTTAAGAACATCAAAAAGGGCGGGGTCATGGCCACGCCACTGACCATGGTCATTCAGATAACCAACATGACGACCATCGTCATTGTGGCCTTCATCGGGGAAGAGGTACCACGCCACGCCCAAACGTCGCCCATCAGACAGGGCGCGAAGTAGTCCGTACTTCACATAGTCGCCAATGTCTCCGGTGTAACGGTCTTGCATCAGATATTCGTGCGCTGTGCTTTGGCAATGCTGTTGGCAATTTTCTCTGCAACACCGGCATTTAAGGCGAAGCTCTTCCATTTCAAAACGGCATCGTGAACCTGTTGCACAATTTCCTTTGCACGTCCGCGCTTCATTGAAGCCCCGTCCGCGCAAGCGATGAAATCTTCAATATCAAAATTGTCGCGCTTGCCGTTTAGCGACATTTGGTGGCTGCTTGTCCATAGCCCACTCGGGTTGTAGCTATAGGTTACGTCAAAGGCGGGGGATAAAGCCCAGTCACCTGATTGATTCATCAAGAAGGCGATATTCTTCACATGGTCATCTTGATTACGCGCAACAATATTGAACACCATACGGCGAAACTGTTCTTCGATGCTGTCCATGGACAGTCCGAGTTTGCGTATGGTACGCAGGGCTTGCTCATAGGAATGAGCACCCGCCTTTTTGAAATCATAGTGCTCCATGGCGCAGAAAGATTGCATGTGGGTTTTGCCACCTGAATCGCTGCGGTCAAAACGTTTGGTCATAAAATGGCTGCGGCCATTTTCCTTGAGCAAACGGCACTCATTCATTTTTATTCCCGCTGCCAATGCCATTTTGTAATAAGCGTACTCGATGAGGCCATAACCTTTCGGGTCTTCGAGCTCTTTATCTTTATTGCCTGAAACGCCATCGAATTTTAGCAACCAGTAGGAAAAGCCATCTCCCGCTTTAACCTGCCCTGAACGCACCTCATCAGTTTTGGGATTCCACGCGATAATAGCCTTAGCCCTCGCGCCACCTGCTGACGTGCCCACCCTGAGAATATCCTGCAATGAATTCTCTCGGTCGATAGGCGCGAACGAACCTTGAAGCCTGTTTCTCGTGGTCAAAATTTCGCTGGCTAGGTCAACAAGTGCCTTAACGTCCACATGTTCCGACTTGGCTCCAGACGGCCCTTTAGACGGGACATACTCCAAAGCACCCATTCCCCTGTCGCCCGTGTAACAAAGGCGTTCAACAGGATTAAAACTCTCAGGGCTGCGCCCCTCCCTTGCCAGCCATGTGTTGATAAGGGCATTGCCAAAATCATCTGGCAGTGAGTCGGCCAATAGGCCGGATAGGCCATGAAAGGTCTCACGAGGTAACGCTGGAAATGTGTAAATCCGGTTTGAAAGAGGCATAGTAAACGGCGCAACCTCAATGCCGCTTTCCCTGAATGCGGGGTCATATTCAAAATTGGCGAGGCTGGTTTCTTTGTCCCAGCTAACAGCCCCAATTGTTTTGCCCCAAAGTTGTATCTCTGCTGTGGTCATGCGTCATCCTCCCACGACCAAGGCTCGTTTGGTTTTGATGTTTTGGAAGGTGAAGATGCGCGCTTGCGTTCCTTGCCGTGCATTTTGACCTGCTGTATAGGACTGATTACAGGCTCTGGAATAAGTGCCTCTAAATTTTCAAGCAAGTTTAATGCCCGTAAAATACGGATAAGATTGGTGGCCTGTGTGGAGTGGCCATGCTCAACCCGATAAATGGTCGGTGTTGAAACTCCCGCTTCCTTTGCCAGCGCACTTTGCGTCATGTTTCTATTGAGCCGAGATTGAGCAAGGCGGTTTCCCAACTCTTTTAGCACCGCAGCATCTGACAAACCTTTAAATACCATTACAATCACTCATTTTTGATAGTTTAACTCACTCTATAGCTATTATCCTGTCATATTTGACGGATTAAATCAATTTAGTTTTATTGAACTATTAGTCATTTTTGAAGTGTAATAATAAAATATCCCATTAACCAATCACTTTTGCCTAATTAATTCGAAAAAAACATCAGAAAAAAGGCTAGAGGGTGACGTTAGGGGATTCAGCCTCTAAGCTGGGCGGCAAAAGCACAGGGCAAACAGGGGGATTGAATCGCCCCTAGATTTCTAGACACCTTGCTGGGTAAAAATGAAGCAAGGAGAAGATCATGTCTGGACGTATACGTTACACAGAAGAGTTTAAGCGCGACGCGGTTTGTCAGGTGACGGATCGGGGGTATTCGGTTGCCGAAGTTTCCCGGCGATTGGGTGTCAGCACGAAGTCGATGTATGACTGGATAAAACTGTACCGCCAGCCGCCAGCAGAGCGACAAGCCGCGACGGATCAGGCGCAAGATATTCGCCGCCTTAAATCTGAGCTGGCCCGCGTCACGGAGGAGCGGGACATTTTAAAAAAGGCCACCGCGTACTTCGCAAGAGAAGCCAAGTGAAGTACGCTTTCATCAAGGACCACCGCCGGATGTTTTCTATCCGGGCCATGTGCCGGACGCTCAAGGTTCACCACAGCGGGTTCTATGCTTGGCTGAAGGCCCCGTTGAGCAAACGGGCCAAGGATAACCACCGGATAACGGGTCTCATCAAGCAGGCTTGGCTTGAGAGCGGTTGCGTTTATGGGTATCGCAAGATTCATGATGACCTGCGTAGCCTTGGTGAGACGTGCAGTCCAAACCGGATCGCCAGATTGGCCAACAAAGCCAGCATCAAAGCCCAAGTCGGCTATAAACGTCGCCCCGGTACGTATGGTGGATCGTCGGCCATTGTTGCCGCGAACCAGTTGGGGCAAGTCTTCGATACGGCCTCGCCGGACCAAGTCTGGGTGACGGATATCACCTACATCAGAACCCATGAGGGATGGCTCTACCTGGCTGTCGTCATCGACCTTTACTCTCGCCGGGTTGTTGGCTGGTCGATGCAGTCCCGCATGCAGACAGACCTCGCGTTGAGTGCTCTGCTGATGGCGGTTTGGCGGCGCAAGCCAACAGCGAAGGTTATTGTTCATTCAGATCAGGGCAGCCAGTTCACCAGCTATGAGTGGCAATCATTCCTCAAGCAGCACAATCTGGAAGCCAGTATGAGCCGCCGGGGTAATTGTTATGACAACGCTGTGGCTGAAAGTTTTTTCCAGCTTCTCAAGCGAGAACGGATAAGACAAAGAACCTACGCGACCCGCAAACAGGCTCGTGCGGACGTGTTCGATTACATCGAGTTCTTTTACAACACCAAGCGCAAGCATGGTAGGAACGGAATGCTGTCGCCGATCGACTTTGAAAGACAGCAACAATGGAAGTTGCAAGGCGTCTAAGAAATTAGGGGCGATTCAGATAGCCCCCTCATGTGTATTAGTTCCGACTTGATCTGACATCTCTCCCTTGAACGGGTGAGGGTTA
>CAZJUF010000320.1:0-3792 GCA_964549055.1 uncultured Hyphomicrobiales bacterium
ACCCTTCCTTCTTATTTTCATTATCCTGTATTTTTTGATCATTCGCCCGCAGCAACGGCGCGCCAAGGAACATCAGGCCATGATCGGCGCCGTTCGCCGCGGAGATACAATTGTTACCTCCGGGGGACTTATTGGCAAGGTTGTCAAAGTTGTCGATGACCATGAAATTTCCGTCGAAATTGCCACCGACGTAAAAGTCAAAATTTCGCGGGGATCAATCGCCGAAGTACGTTCAAAAACCGAACCTGCAAATGATGATACTCCCGCTAAGCCGGCTAAAAAACCCAGAGCCACCAAAACGACGAAAAAAACCGTAACGAAAAAATAGTCAACAGAACCTAGGCAAAGGGCCGAACTATCCCTAAGTATCTCCTAAGTTTAATGTTCTAAGAAAAAAACCCGTATGCTCTATTTTGCCAAGTGGAAGATCATTCTCATTGTCACGCTCTCGGTTCTGGGGATACTGCTGGCGTTGCCGAATGCCATTTCTACCAAAACGCTGGATGCATTACCCCAATGGGTGCCTAAACAGCAGATCAACCTTGGGCTGGATCTCCAGGGTGGCTCTCACATGCTGTTGAGCATGGAAACCGATGCTCTGCTCAAGGATAAACTCGAATCACTCAGAGGTGATTTGCGGCGGCAGTTTCGCGAAAACAAAATTGGCTATACCGGCCTCAAGGCAACCAAGTCTCATGTACGGGTAAAAATCCGCAATCCGGAAGATTTCGACAAAGCCCTGACGATGGTCAAGTCCATGCGTCAGGCCTTGCAATCGTCCGTTCTGGGCGGCGCATCAGATTTCGATTTCAATGTTGAGGCCGATAGCTCCACCGGTGTCATCATCGCCACGCCATCGGATCTGGCTATTTCCCAACGTTTGAAATCCGCCATGGATGCGTCAATCGAGACTGTCGGTCGCCGTATCAATAATCTGGGTACAACCGAGCCCATTATTCAACGCCAGGGGCTTAACCGTATTATCGTTCAGGTTCCCGGCCTTGATGATCCGGAGCAATTAAAGAACCTGCTGGGTGCTACCGCCAAACTTGAATTCCGAATGGTTGACCAGTCAATGTCGGCGCAACAGGCTTTGAGTTCACGACCCCCGGCTGGCTCGGAAGTCTTGCCATCTGTTGACCCCAATGACGGCTTTGGTCCTTATTTGATTAAAAAGCGCGTTATTGTCTCTGGTGAGGAGTTGGTTGATTCACAAGCGTCTTTTGACGGACAAACCAATGAACCCGTTGTAACTTTCCGGTTTAATTCAGCTGGCGCCACCCGGTTTGCCAAAATCACCCGTGATAATGTTGGCAGGCCATTCGCCATTGTGCTCGATAATAAAGTCATAAGTGCGCCCGTTATTCAGACCGCAATTACTGGCGGCAGCGGTCAGATTAGCGGAAGTTTTACCGTTGCTGAAACCATTAACCTGTCGATCCTGTTACGATCGGGTGCTTTGCCTGCACCTCTGGTGATTATCGAAGAACGCACTGTTGGTCCCAGTCTTGGTGCCGATTCAATTGCTTCAGGAAAAATAGCCTCGGTAATCGGTCTCGCCGCCGTGGTTGTCTTTATCCTTATATCTTATGGCCTGTTTGGTGTTTTTGCCAATATAGCCCTGGCGGTAAACATCGCCTTGATCGTTGGCACGCTTTCCCTGTTGCAGGCGACCCTGACATTGCCCGGCATTGCCGGAATTGTTTTGACGATCGGTATGGCGGTGGATGCCAATGTGTTGATTTTTGAGCGTATTCGAGAAGAGATTCGATCAGGAAAGACACCAATTGCTGCCATTGACGTTGGATATTCGCGCGCACTATCGACCATTCTTGATGCCAATATCACCACTTTCATCGCCGCCTTTATCCTGTTTTCGCTTGGGTCTGGACCCGTACGCGGATTTTCCGTCACACTGTCAATCGGAATTATAACGTCCGTATTCACAGCTTTCACCTTAACCCGTCTACTGGTTTCCATGTGGGTTAAATATAAACGTCCATCGAGTATTCCAATTTAAGAATTTGGGGAACAACGCACGTGATTTTGCTTAAATTAGTCCCAGCAGAAACCAAGTTTCAATTTTTGCGTCTGCGCAAAGTCTGTCTGGTCATATCCGGCGCAATGGCTGCAACGTCCATTGTTCTGCTGTTTGTTCTTGGCCTCAATTTTGGCATTGACTTCAAAGGCGGAACGTTGATGGAGGTACAGACCACAGCTGCGGTGGCCGATGTTTCGTTGATCCGCAAGCAGGTCGGCGCAGAGGGTTTGAGTGATGTTCAAATTCAGGAATTTGGGGCGCCAAACGAAGTTCTAATTCGTGTGGGGCAACAGTCCGGCGGCGAAAAAGCCCAGCAGGACGTTGTCAAAAAGGTGAAAGCTGCTCTGGGTGCAAGTGTAGAATTTCGCCGTGTTGAAGTTGTCGGCCCAACCGTCAGTGGCGAATTAATACAATCGGGTATCATCTCTGTTATCGCCGCCATTTTTGCTGTTTTGATCTATATCTGGTTCCGTTTTGAATGGCAGTTCGCCATCGGCGCTGTTGTCGCCCTGGTTCATGACGTTGTGCTGACAATCGGGCTGTTTGCTGCTCTGCAACTGGAGTTCAACCTGTCAATCATCGCGGCAATCCTGACCATTGTCGGCTATTCTCTCAATGATACGGTTGTGGTCTTTGACCGGGTGCGGGAGAACCTGCGCAAGTACAAAAAAATGCCGATGGTTGAACTGCTTAATCTATCCATAAATCACACACTGTCGCGAACGGTTTTAACCTCGCTTACAACCTTACTGGCGTTAATTTCTCTTTATGCTTTTGGCGGCGAAGTTATCAGAGGCTTCACTTTTGCCATGATCTGGGGTGTCGTGGTTGGCACCTATTCGTCGGTTTTTATCGCTTCACCCATACTTCTGTTCTTAGATGTGAAACGCAACTGGACCGGGAAAAAACTCGCCAAAGCGGACGAAAAACCCGCCATAAGCTGACCCTATGGCGCAAACAGCAAAATACCCGGTACAAGCACCCATTTCGGACTATGGTAATGGTGGTTTCCGGTTTGCCGAGATTTCTCATCAAGGATCATTGTTGCTGTTGCCAGGTGGTATCTATGCCTGGGATGTGAAAGAATTTTCACACCTGAATGCAAACCACTTTCAACCGGTATTTGACCAGGCTGTAAAAATTGACTTTCTCTTGCTCGGCTGCGGGCCCCACCTGTTAAATCCGATCACGGATATCCGTCAGGCGTTTGACGCCCATGATATCGGGCTGGAATATATGAGTACCGGTGCCGCTGTGCGCACCTACAATATTCTTCTGGCCGAAAAACGTAACATAGCTGCCGCTGTCATTGCCGTGGAAAACCCGTAAACAAGGCTACCTTGGGGAAGGGGTTATATTTTGCCTCAACCGGATACAAGCCAGAACTATTGTGCCAGTCAGGTGAGGGCGTTTGATAAAGATCGCTATCTCGCTATTTTGCTGGCACCGCTAGCTGCACGCGAGCATTTGGTTGCACTTTACGCCTTCAATATCGAAATCGGAAAAATTCGGGAAGGTGTCAGTGAAGCCCTGCTGGGAGAAATGCGCCTGACCTGGTGGTGTGAGGCGATTGAGGCAATTTATCACGGGGACGTGGGCGACCATCCTGTTGTGATGGCCCTGGAACGTGCAATCGTGGAATGTGCGCTGCCGCGCCAGCCATTTCTCGACCTTTTAAAAGCCCGGCAATTCGATCTTTATGAGGTGCCGATGAAAACGGTGGCCGAATTTGATGCCTATGCCGGTGCAAC
>CAZJUF010000321.1:0-3779 GCA_964549055.1 uncultured Hyphomicrobiales bacterium
TCATTTATCCGATAACCGGTACCCACTTATCGGTGACACGCTCGAACTCTTTGTTTAAGCGTGTCATTTATCCGATAACCGGTACCCACTTATCGGTGACACGCTCTAGTTACGTCCTTTTGTGCGGTCGTGAATAGTCGATATTTGGCCCCCCGGGCACGATTTGCGTGGGGTTGATGGATGTTTGGCTGACGTAATAGTGACGTTTGATCTGGTCAAAATCCACCGTCTCGGCAACACCTTCCACCTGATATAATTCGCGCAGGTATTCAGACAGGTTGGGATAATCTTCAATAGATTTGAGGTTGGTTTTGAAGTGACCGTGATAAACACTGTCAAAGCGTATCAGCGTGGTGAACAGGCGCCAGTCGGCTTCGGTTATCACATCCCCCGCCAGATATTTTCGCGTGCCCAAAGTTTTCTCCAAACCGTCGAGCGTATCAAACAGGGCGACAACGGCTTTTTCATAGGCTTCTTGCGTGGTGGCAAAACCGGCGCGGTAAACGCCATTATTGATGTTGGGGTAGATGGTGGCGTTAAGCGCGTCAATTTCATCATGCAGGTTTTCAGGAAAATAGTCCGGCGTTGTCCCGGTGAGTTGACTAAATGCACTATTGAACATCCTGATAATTTCAGAAGATTCATTGTTGACGATCGTCCCGGTTTTCCTGTCCCACAATATCGGAACGGTGACACGGCCGGAATATTGTGGATCAGCCTTGGTGTAAACCTGATGCACAAAGTCGAACCCGTGAACATCATCACCCTGACTTTTTCCTTCCACTTTGAATTCCCAGCCGTTTTCAAGCATGTCGGGATGAACAATAGACAGGGAAATAATGTCTTCAAGCTGTTTGAGTTTGCGAAAAATAAGCGTTCTGTGCGCCCACGGGCACGCCAGTGATATGTAAAGGTGATAGCGATCGGCTTCGGCCTTGAAACCTGCCTTACCGGTTGGACCGGCGGAACCGTCGGCGGTTATCCAGTGGCGGAACTGGCTTTCGCCGCGTTTGAATTCACCTTTTGTAGCTTTGGTATCGTACCAAACGTCGTGCCAGACGCCTTTTACAAGTTTGCCCATGAGTTTTTCACCTTCTGTTATTGTATACAGAAAAAATAATCATCGGACGGTTGGTTTGCAATGCGCATTATCACCAACACATTAATTCCAAAACGGACTTAATGTGTTGACCTTAAGGTAAGCCTTAAAAGTTGCCCAGGTCCCCTATTCCATCACAATCTTTGGCGCGGGCTTGGCGTGTGTACCATCATCTTTTTCCACTTCGGCCCAGACGCGGGTGGCCAGGTCACGATAAAGACCGGCGTGATGGCTGTCGGGGTCTGAAATGACGATGGGCTGGCCTTCATCGGAGCGGCGTCTGACTTCAATATCCAGAGGAATTTCGCCGAGGAAAGGCACACCAAGTTTTTCCGCTTCGGCGCGCGCACCACCATGGCCGAATATTTCCGCACGATGGCCGCATTCAGGGCAACAGAAATAACTCATATTCTCCACGATCCCCAGCACCGGCACATCAACACGGCGGAACATATTGAGGCCTTTGCGTGCATCAATCAGGGCAAGATCTTGCGGGGTCGATACAATAACGGCACCGGCAAGCGGTACCTGCTGGGCCATGGTCAATTGTGCGTCACCGGTGCCTGGTGGCATATCGACAACCAAAACATCAAGTTCGCCCCAGGCAACTTCGCGCAACATCTGGGTCAGCGCTGAGATGACCATGGGTCCGCGCCAGATCATTGGCGTATCTTCTTCAACTAAAAACCCCATGGACATGACCTTGAGGCCAAATCCTTCCATCGGTTGCAGCACATTGCCCTGGGCTGGTTGGGGACGTCCGGTGATGGCCAGAAGTCGCGGCAGCGAGGGTCCGTAAATATCAGCATCAAGCACACCGACCTTGAGGCCGTTGATCAACAGGCCAAGGGCGAGGTTCACAGCTGTGGTTGATTTTCCCACGCCACCCTTGCCTGAAGCCACGGCAATGATGTGTTTGACACCGGGCACGCCGGCAATCTGTGGGGCTGCACCTGCACCGGGACCACCCATGGGCGGTGGCGGGGCGGCATTATTGGAACGCGGTGGCGGCGGTGCTGGTCTGGCTGTTGGTGCTGGTCCCGCTCCCGGTTTTTTTTCAGCCGTCAGGGTTACAATCGCATTTTCAACCCCGGGAATTTCCAGGGCCATTTTCTGGGCGGCATGGCGTAATGGTTCAAGCTCATCAGCGCGTGCGGGATCGATCATAATCGAGAAATAAACCATGCCGTTATCAATGACGACTTCGGACACCATACCCAGCGAGACAATGTCGTCGGTTAATTCAGGACCTTTGACCCGCGCCAGACTGGCGAGAATTGTTTCTTTTGTTACTGTTGTCATGCAGCGTGCGGAATTACTCCCGCCTCCTGTGGTTGTTTTGATTTGTTACCTTTGGTCTACCAGATCAATACGGGCAAACAAAACTAATTATCAGTTCGTGCCGCCGGTTTTATCTGACTGGCGTCGAGCTTTTTAGTAATCTCTTCACCAGAGGGTAATTCTGCCGTGTTATTGCCAATCCATACCAGAATATCCTGCCAAACCCGCTTTGCCTGTTTGTCGCGCAGCAACATGTGCCAGCCATTTTTGTAGTAGACCACGCGCTTTGGTGAGCCAATGGCTTTCATGGCCTTGAAAGTAGGGTCACTGGGGACAATTTGATCATTGGCGCCATACAGATACAGTACCGGTTTGGTGATCTTTGGCGAGGCATCGTAAGCCTCATCCATTAAAGATACGAGCCCGTAGATTGCATCAATTCTGGTATCCGTGACCATGAGAGGGTCTTTGCCAAGCTTGCGCAGCATTTCAATATTGTCCGATGGCCACACATTGAGACCACTGCCAGAAGCAGTTGACGCCGGGGAGATGTGGGCGGCTGACCACAGACTGGCGCGATAAAACACATTCATTGACCGCCATCCCCACACCGCTGGTGCCACCAGAACAACGCCTTTGGTTTGGGCAAGCCAGCCCTTGCCAAGCGCTGCCATGGTCACCGCACCGCCCATGGACACGCCTAAAACATAGACCGGTAATTTCTGATTGCGGGCTTTGACCAGATTGACGAAGGTGACAAGATCGCGGGTCATGGCGTCACTGCCTGCCCAGATGCCGCGATTGGGGTTTTTGCCAAAGCTGCGTTGATCGAAGGCATAGGTGCTGACACCACGCCTGGCAAACCATTTGGCCGAGGCATCAAACGCGTTGCTGTAATCATTAAACCCGTGCACCGCCACAAGTATAGCTTTTGGCTTTTTGGCTTTCCACACCCGCAACGGCAAAGCTGTACCGTCTTCCATCACAGCCACGTCAGACTTTAACTCAGCGACAAATTTTTCTTCACCAAGTTGTTGAACCAAAGGTGCGCAGGCAGAAAACAGTAAGCCCAACAAAAATGTCGCAAGACGAGGAAATGATTTCATAAAATCAGCCGTATTTGAGCAAATATGGTTTCGAAAAGCGTTTCAGCATGTCAGTCGGCCAACCTCTTTTTTCAAATACGGTAATACTTCTGCCTCAAACCACGGGTTCTTTTTCAACCACCCGGTGTTGCGCCAGGATGGGTGCGGCAACGGCAAACACCGTGGGCGCACTTCCCGATTAACACAGTTTTGCCACTCCCTCACAGTGTCGGTGAGAGATTTTTTGCGATAGCTGCCTAAATGCCACTTTTGCGCATATTGTCCGATCACTAAAATAAGCTCGATTTGTGGTA
>CAZJUF010000322.1:0-3776 GCA_964549055.1 uncultured Hyphomicrobiales bacterium
CCATTCACGCCCACCTCGAATGTGGGTCGGCCTTCATCATCAAGCATGAGACAAAACCCGCTTCCTGCCGTCGCATCACCGTGCCACTGTGAGAGGATTGCCTGTTCACCATCACCAGGCAACGTTGGCCAGATGGTTGCCATCACCGTGAAACTGGCGCCTTTAGAAAATGTGCCTCTCACATCAATCTGCGCGTAAGAACCGGCTTGAAATGGTTGAATGCGCGAAGGATAGGAGTTGGTGAAAGTCGCTTCAACCTGTTCTTCAATTATCCCCGGGCCGGCGGGGTTGGGGTCTGAACTGATGAGGCGTACAAGGTGTGCCTCAAAAGGATTTGGCGATGAGGAACTCACTTTGAACTCTATGGTCTCTCCAGCCCTGGCGGAAAGACGGTCACTATAACCCAGCAAGGGGATGCGAGGAACATCGTTCATCGTCACTTACTCCAAACCTTTTGTAAAGCAAGCATAGTGCGCGCAGACGACCGTCGCAAGAAGATTGCCGGCACTTCATAATAAAGCATCACGTTGCCAGGGTGTATCGCACGCCATGGCCAGTCAAATTCGATGCAATTGAAATTTTACATTGCCAGTTGTTAATCTTGGACCTAAGGTTTCAGGCGGAAGACAGAAAGCCATGATCTCAACGCTTTCTTCTAACAAATCTGAAAAAGCACTCACCAACCAAAATAACAAAAGGGGAGACTACTCATGATAAAATTCATTCGAATACTGCCCGCATTAGGTGCTGCGTTTTTGGTGGCAATAGCTGCCTTGCTCGCACCTGCAATGGCGCAGAAAAAAGGTGGTACGATGGTAATGATCGTGCAACCTGAACCACCAACCCTGGCTTCATATCTTTCGACATCTGGTCCTATCGGCCAGGTCGCAGCCAAGATTTATGATGGTTTATTAGAATATGATATGAATTTACAGCCCCAACCCAGCCTGGCAGAATCCTGGGAACTTGCTGCCGATGGCAAAACACTCACTTTCAAGCTGCGCAAAGGTGTGGTTTTTCACGATGGCAAACCTTTAACTTCAGCCGATGTGAAGTTTTCTATTATGAAGGTGGCAAAAGTCACCCATCCGCGCGGCCCCAATACTTTCCGCTCCGTTACCGCAGTGGAAACACCGGATGACTATACAGTTATTTTAAAGCTGGATAAACCAGCCCCCTATATGATGATGGCCTTTTCCGGCTATGAAACACCGATCCTGCCAAAACATATTTTTTCCAAAGGCGATCTTCGCGCGCATCCAAATGCCAACAAGCCGATTGGCTCAGGCCCATTCAAATTTACCCAATGGAAAAAAGGTGCCTATATCCGCCTCGACAGGAACGAGAATTACTGGAAAAAAGGACAACCTTATCTTGATCGTATCATCGCACGTTTTATTGCTGATCCGTCAACGCGCACAGCCGCCCTTGAAAAAGGTGAAGCACATTTCGCCGCTATGGGTGCCGTGCCGTTTAACGATGCGAAAAGACTTGCAGCCAACCCCAACATTACGATTACGACAAAGGGCCACGAGATGATTTCTCCAGTGGCGGAAATTCTTCTCAATACCCGCAGAGCACCCCTGAACAACGTCAGTGTTCGCAAGGCAATTGCTTATGCTATTGACCGGAATTTTGTCATCGACAACATTTGGTTTGGTTATGGCAAACCAGCCACAGGTCCGATGAGTTCTAACTTTGCACCTTCAGGACTTTACACCGACAAGGTGACGCAATATCAGGTTACCGACGGGATTGCCCGCGCCAACAAGTTGCTGGATGATGCCGGTTTCAAGAAAAAAGCTGATGGTTTTCGCTTTGAATTGAAACACGACAGTCTGCCCTATGGCCAGGAATGGACGCGGTTTGGTGAATATATTGCGCAAGCTCTGGGCAAAATCGGCATTAAGGTTGTCATCCGCCAGGAAGATGTTGCCCGCTGGTTAAAACGCATTTACACCGACAATGACTTCGATACCACAGCAAATTATCTCTACAATTTGTCTGATCCGGTTGTGGGTGTTCACCGTGCAATCAGCGCCTCCGCCATCAAAAAGGGTCGGGTATTTTCCAACGGTTCTGGATGGTCCAACAAGAGGGTTGATGAGTTGTTTGACATGGCAACCGTTGAGCCGGATCTGGCAAAACGTGGTGAGTATTATGCCGAAGCCTTGAAAATTGCGGCTGATAATATTCCCATTGTCTGGACTCACGAAATGAACTTCCCAACGGCAATCAACAAGAAGTTCAAAGACGTGATCGTCAGCCCCCTAGGTGTTTATTCGAACTTTGACAGAGCATATACCGAATAAGTTCACCGGCTTAAGCACAGAAAATTCGGTGGTGGCTATGAAAGGCCACCACCGGTCTCCTGGAAATATCTTCAAAACACCCCGGCAGGTTCTTCATGCAAGGCAGTCGACTGCTAAAATACATCGTAATACGTCTGCTTCAGGCAATCCCTGTGATTCTTGGCGTTATTGTTCTGTGTTTTTTGATGTTGCAGTTAGCCCCCGGTGATCTGGCAACCGTGCTGGCAGGTGAATCCGGCGGCGCATCAGAAGCCTATATTGCTGAGCTGCAAAAACGCTATGGGCTTGATCGACCCGTCCTGGTTCAACTTGGATACTACATCAAAAACGTCATGATGTTCGACCTCGGCTATTCCTTCAGACATAGCGCTAACATCTCTGAACTTCTCGGCGAGCGTATTCTGGCAACCCTGTTGCTAATGGGCTCGACACTGGTGTTGTCACTGGGGCTGGGCGTCCTGGCGGGTCTGCTCGCCTCCTTATGGGTTGGCACCTGGAAAGATCATATGATTTCTATTGTTGCAATCATTGCCTATGCAACGCCCCTTTTCTGGGTCGGCTTGATGTTGATCCTGGCATTTTCCATCAAGCTGGACTGGTTTCCAACATCGGGCATGGAAGATGTGGTGCAGTTCTATGAAGGCTGGGACAGGGTTGTTGATATTGCCAAACACCTGGTGTTGCCGGCAATTACCCTGTCTTTGTTTTACCTGGCGCTTTATGCGCGTCTGATGCGCGCGACAATGCTGGAGCAGCGCGGTCTTGACTATGTTACCACTGCGCGTGCCAAGGGTCTTAACGAGCGCCAGATTACCGTGCGCCATGTATTGCGCAATGCCCTGCTGCCTGTCGTTACCATGGCGGGGGTTCAGATTGGCGGTCTGCTCGGCGGTTCTGTTGTGGTTGAAAGTGTTTTTGCCTGGCCTGGCATTGGCCAACTTGCCTTTGAAGCACTGTTTTCACGCGACTATAATCTGCTGCTTGGTATTTTTCTCATCTCCGCTATTTTGGTGGTTGTCATCAATCTGGTCGTTGATGTTATCTATGTTCTGCTCGATCCGCGAATTCGAGTGGGGTCATGAAAACCTTTTGGCAAAGATTTCTCACCAACCCGCGCGTTGTCTGTGGCTTGTTCTGGCTGGGGCTGGTCACGGTCCTTGCTGTTTTCGCTCCCCTGCTGGCTCCCAACGATCCTTTTGCAATCATCGGCGAGCCCTTTAAGACACCTTTCAGTGAAAATATTTTTGGAACAGATTCTTTAGGCCGCGACATGTGGGCCGGTCTGGTACATGGTGCCAGAACCTCCCTGCTTATCGCTCTTATTGCCACTGTCAGTGCTGTTGCATTTGGCACCATGGTCGGTGGCATTGCCGGTTATTACGGTGGCCTCATTGATGATATGTTGATGCGGATGACGGAATTTTTTCAAACCATTCCCTCGTTCATCTTTGCCATCGTACTGGT
>CAZJUF010000323.1:0-2551 GCA_964549055.1 uncultured Hyphomicrobiales bacterium
AAATGCGCGGGTCATCTTTTTCGACCGCTATGCCCAGACGCTCAAGCTGCGCCATGATATTGGAGCGCCCGGCCTGATCCGACACCAGCAAACGGCGCATGTTACCGACTTTTTCCGGCGCTACGTGTTCGTAAGTATCCGGGCTTTTCATTATAGCTGAGGCATGAATTCCGGCACTGGTGGCAAAAGCACTTGCGCCCACATAAGGAGCCTGAATTTCCGGCGAGCGATTGAGCAGTTCATCAAACGCGCGCGACACTTGTGTGAGACCAGCAAGACCGTCAGCCGAGACATTAAGTTCAAACCTGTCGGCATACTCAGCTTTCAGCATCAAAGTCGGAATAATCGAAATCAGATTGGCATTGCCGCAGCGTTCACCAAGCCCGTTCAGTGTTCCCTGTATCTGACGCACCCCGGCGCGCACGGCTGCCAGTGAATTCGCCACTGCATGTTCGGTATCATTATGGGCGTGAATGCCCAAATGAGTGCCGGGAACAACCTTGGCCACCTCGCCCACGATTTGCCGCACCTCATTGGGCAAAGTGCCGCCATTGGTATCGCACAGGACGATCCAGCGCGCACCCGCATCAAACGCTGCTTTGGCACACTCAAGGGCATATTCCGGGTTGGCCTTATAGCCATCAAAGAAATGCTCACAATCGAGCAAAGCTTCTTTTCCCGCAGCGATAGCAGCTTTAATCGACTGGCTTATGCCGGTCACATTATCTTCATTGGAACAACCAAGAGCCACACGCACATGATAATCCCAAGCCTTGGCGACAAAACAGATTGCATCAGCCTTGGCGTTGAGAATTTCCTGCAATCCAGGATCATTTTCAACCGAGCGGCCGTGGCGCTTGGTCATGCCAAACGCCGTAAACTTAGCTTTGAGATTATGCTCTTTGGAAAACAGCTCGCTATCACACAGGTTGGCCCCGGGATAGCCACCTTCAATATAATCAATCCCGAGACTGTCCAGCATGGCGGCAATTTGCAGCTTGTCTTCAAGAGAAAAATCAACGCCCGCTGTTTGCGCCCCATCCCTCAAAGTCGTATCGAACAGATAGAGGCGTTCCAAACTCATCGCTTAACCTCCCACGATGTCCCCTCGGGGCTATCCTGGATCACCACACCCATATTGACAATTTCATCCCGCAGACGGTCGGCCTCAGCCCAGTTTTTCTCAGCCCGTGCCGCCAGACGCTGTGAAATCAATGACACAATCAGGTCTTCATCAACTTCACTGGTTGCTTTAGTTTTTGAGTTTAAGGCATTAATATCAAGAGAAAATCCCAGCAATGATAAAGTGCCGGCCAATGTCTCGGCATCCTTAACCTGATGGAGTTTTGAAAATGCCAGTGGTGTGTTTAAATCGTCACTCAACGCTGCAATGACATCTTCGTCCACCTGACCAACATTTGCACCCTTCACCTGATCATACCATTTTTCCAGGTTTTTCTGGCTTTCCCGCAACCCCTTCACGGTCCAGTCAAACGGCTGTCTATAGTGGGTCTTGAGCATCGTCAGGCGCAAAACTTCGCCGGGCCAGTCACGCAACTGGTCATTTATGGTGAGGAAATTGCCGCGTGATTTCGACATGGTCTCGCCTTCAACCTGAAGATGACCATTGTGCATCCAGTAACGCGCCATGGTTTTGGTGCCAAAGCAACAGCGGCTCTGGGCAACTTCGTTTTCATGATGGGGGAAAACCAGATCAACACCACCGCCGTGAATGTCAAACTCCTCACCCAGATAGGCTTCCGACATCGCCGAACATTCAATATGCCAGCCCGGCCGCCCGCGGCCCCACGGACTGTCCCAACCCGGCAGATCATCACTTGACGGTTTCCACAACACAAAATCCATGGCATCGCGCTTGTAAGGCGCTATTTCCACCCGCGCGCCGGCCAGCATATCATCAGTAGAGCGGTTGGAGAGCTTGCCATAATCAGGCATCGAGGGCACATCAAACAAAACGTGGCCTTCAGCTGCATAGGCATGACCCTTGGCAATCAGTTTTTCAATCATCGAGATCATCGCGTCCACATGATCGGTGGCGCGCGGCTCAACATCAGGCTCAAGCACGCCTAAAGCTGATATATCTTCATGAAACTGTTTGATGGTGCGCGAGGTCACCTCTTCAATCGACACACCTTCTTCGGCAGCACGCGCATTAATTTTATCATCCACATCGGTGATATTGCGCACGTAGGTAACTTTGTGGGCAGGTGCCGGGTACAGGTGTTTCAACAACCGGTAGAACACATCGAAAACGATAATCGGCCGGGCATTGCCAATGTGCGCATAGTCATAGACCGTCGGCCCACACACATACATGCGTATATGAGCAGGATCGAGCGGCTCGAACAGCTCTTTCGAACGAGTGAGGGTGTTATAAAGCGTTAAAGCCATAGATTGGTATCCACAAAAGTTTCCCGTGTCCCGGCGCAAAATGATCAATCAAAATTTTGGAAATAAATGAAGAACGTTCGCGCCGACAATTGTCTCAGGCGCAAATAATTAAACCACAAATAATAATATGCCGTTTAGG
>CAZJUF010000323.1:2651-3772 GCA_964549055.1 uncultured Hyphomicrobiales bacterium
ATCAGGCCCATATGGCCAAATGCCAGAACAAAGCCTAGCGTGCTTTCACCGCCACCGAGATCAAGCATCAGACCAAACATCAAAGGCCCCATGATCGAGCCTATAAAGCCAATGGTTGAGTGCATCGCCATGGTAGCCCCTCTCAAGCCCTTGGCCGAATTGCCAATGGCACCTGCGGTAACTGTTGAACTTTCTGAGGCAACGGTAAATCCATGCAGCATGACAACAGCAGTCGCCAGCACATAAGATATTGCCGAGGTAAACCCGACAATGAAACACACAATTGCAGAGATACTCATGAAGATAAACGTCATCTTGCGGCGGCCAAAACGTATGGCCATTTCATTGCCAAAGATACTCGACGGCATGCTGAAAAAAGTGAAAACTGCCGCTATCGCAACGGGAGTAATCCAGTAAGTATCACCGCCTGTATTACCTTGAGTGAAAATCAAAAAAGCCACCACCCAGGTGCGCAGGCCGAAAAGCTCCCAATTGTGGAACATATAGCACAAGGTATAGGCCATTGATGTGCGGTTTTGCGCAACCGTCTTAAGATCGCTCCACGACCACCTTTGCGATGCATCCGGGTGATCGTGCCCGGCTGGCAGGACTACCGAGACTATCAGCAAGGCCACCAAACCAGCCACGCCAGAGCCGAAGAAAACGGCTGAAGGACTATAGGCTTGAGCAATGATATCGGTGAAAACATATGACAACCCGGTACCAACACCAAAACTTGAGGTGTAAAAAGCTGTGGCCCGCGACAAATACTTATCTTCAATATGATCACTCAGGGCTTTCAGCCCCGGCATATACGTGCCGGCCAGACCCACCCCGATCAGGGCATGGAAAAGCAACGCACTCCACAGCCCTTGCGCAAACCAGGCAAAGCCAAAACTGGCAAAAGCGCCGAAACCCGCACTCAGAAGATAAATCTTCTTGGGATCTTTGCGATCCGTCAGGCTGACGAGAAAAGGCACCGCTACTGTGTAGCCGGCAAACAACATGGCGCTGATCCAGCCCGATTGTGTATTGTTGAGTTGCCACAGCTCACGATAATCCGGCAACAGGGCTGCAAAAATTGAGATACTCAAAACCAGAAGAACCTGGGCAACGCACAT
>CAZJUF010000324.1:0-3755 GCA_964549055.1 uncultured Hyphomicrobiales bacterium
GCCAATGATGCCAGACAATTATTCAAGGCTTTGAAAGATGAAGATTGCGTCGTCTATGCCCACGTGGGCGGACGCTATGCCGATATTGAGTTTGCCCATGACGGCTGCATCGAAACCGCTGTTGAAATTCATTCCGCCTGGGGTACGTTTGAATGGTTGTTGACCGATAGTTTTAAACTTGGCCACAGAGTGGGTGTTGTCTGCAACAGTGATGGCCATAAAGGCAGGCCGGGTGCGAGTTTTCCCGGCGCGTCTGAATTTGGTGCCTATGGCGGGCTTACCTGTTTTTTAGCACCTGAACTTAGCCGTGACGCAATTTTTGAATGCCAGCGCAGGCGGCATCACTATGGCACCTCGGGTGCGCGGATGCACCTTGACGTTCAGGTCAATTTCACCACCCCGGCCACATTGTTTGAGCGCGATCCCAACCTTTTTGATGACCCGGTGGAGCACAGCGTGACCGAGGCAATGATAGGCGATATTGTTCAAATTTGCGAGGACAAAGTCACCCTCAAGCTCAACGCCGTCACCCACGCTGCCATCGAACGCATAGAAATTCGCAATGGTGAGCGCATACTCAAAACCCTTTATGGTTACAGTGAAAAAGATCTGGGCTCACGCATCCGCATCTTGTGCTGCGGGGCAGAATATCGTGGTCGCGGTCGCGAGACCCATTGGACCTGTGATGCCCGATTTAGCGATGCCGCAATCACAACTGTCAAAAAAATCAACATCTGGAACCATGATCGCAAATTTGAACGCGTGAGCGATAGGCATGTATCGTGGCAAACCATCACCACTGGTAATTTCAGCGGCTGTGATATCTGGCTTGAGGAAGGCGAAGATGCAGCTATGAACATTGAAACCAGTCACGGCAATCTTTCTGTAGCCTTGCGTGATATTGGCCGTGACGATTTTGTTATGGATGCCGGTGGACTGGAACGGCGATTACGAGTGTTCCGATTGCCGGAGAAAAACACAACACATGAGCTGTCGGGCGAACTGGATATTGACATTTCGACCGAAGGTGACAATCCGCTTTGGGTGTGCGTCACCACAGAAGATGGTTTTCAGGCCTGGAGCAGCCCGATCTATGTTTTTCGATAAGCTGTTGAAGCGGGTTATGAAAGCCAGCAGGTTCACGAGCTTATGACGCTGACCCCGCTACAGGCTGTCGCCAGAAAGTACCAGGCTTTAATTCTGTATGAGGAAATTCTAAAAAAGGAGCATGCAATCATGACCGGAATTTTTAAATTTGCACTACCGACCTTACAGACCTTTGCGATCGCCCTGGTGTTGATCTTTGCACTCACACCGCTGTCCACAACCACCGCTGTTGCCGCTGGCTCACCCAGCACCAGTTCACCACCACCAAAATGCAAAGCCGGATATGTCTGGAGTACATCAAAGAAAAAGTGCGTCAAGAAAACCTCGGCACTTATCACTGATGAGGATCTCTATATACAAGCCCGCGCTTTTGTTGAGGACAAGAATTTCGCTGAAGCGCTTGATCTGCTCCAGCGGATCAAAAACCAGAATCAACCGAAGGTTCTCAACTATATCGGTTTTTCCACTCGCAAGCTGGGCAACGTTGACAAAGGCATCACGTTTTATAAAAAAGCCCTTGCACTTGATCCCAATTACAATATTGCGCGTGAATATCTCGGTGAAGGATATCTGCAAAAAGGTGATCTGGTATCGGCCAGGCAGCAACTGGCAGAAATTTCAAAACGCTGCGGCACGACGTGTGAAGCTTATGAGGACCTGGCCGAAGCGATTGCCAAATATCAGGCAACCAATAAAGCCAAAACTCTGTGACATCTGATCCAGAGGCGCTCTAGATGCTGGGACAGGTTTCAGAATGGTTTTACCAGCCATTAGTGTTTGGGGTACCCCACTGGTGATCGCCGTCGCCTGAGCGCTGATTAAGCGCATTCGAAATAAAAAAAGCAAAAAACCCTGGAGCACTTCTGGATCATATCGATAAAGTAACTGTTGGCACGGTTGCCGAAACCGTAAAGGGGGTTTATATCAATGTACACAGTATAATTTTTTTGGGAAATTAGGGGTGGTCGATACATGGAGAAGCTTAGGTTATTTCGTCGCACGAAAAATCTGGAACATGAAATTGATGAATTCCTGAGCAAGCTGTCGGAATCTGCCATCCTGTTTAAACTCGCCATCAAGGCGTATTTGCGGGAAGGCTGTGGCGAAGATTTTGAATCAAAACTGACGGAAGTAAATGCGCTTGAAAGCACAGCGGACGTTCTTCGCCGACGCATTGAAACCGAACTTTATACCCATACACTCATCCCTGAATCGCGTGGTGATGTCCTTGGACTGATCGAAAACCTTGACGATTTGCTCAACTATTTTGAAGGTGCCTTGTGGGCGTTCCACATTGAGCAACCCGATATCTCTGCCGAATTCAAGTCCGGTTTTAAAAAGCTTACCTCCATGGTGGTTGCCGCCGTTGACAGTCTGGTTTTGGCAGCGCGGGCGTTTTTCCACTCACCGCTTGCCGTCAACGACTACAATCATAAAGTGATGCTCTATGAAAAAGAGGCAGACAAGATTTCAACCAAACTGAAAAGCCAGATATTTGCTTCCGACATGGATCTGGCGCACAAGATGCACTTGCGCGATTTTGTCGAACATATTGATAATGTCGCAAACTGGGCCGAAGATGTTGCCGACCGACTGGCCATCTATGCCATTAAGCGTATGGCGTAGGGTCACTTCGTGCAGTTTGAACCATCGATTATAATATTCCTGTCCAGTGGCCTGTTTCTGGGTTGGGCGCTGGGGGCCAATGATGCCGCCAATGTGTTTGGTACAGCCGTTGGCACGCGCATGATCCCGTGGCTGACAGCCGCTATCATCTGTTCGGTTTTTCTGGTGCTTGGCGCGGTAATCTCAGGCGGAGGTGCGGCCGATACATTGGGCAAACTGGGTGCCATCAGCACTCCTGCGGGAGCGTTTATGACAGCGCTTTCAGCCGCCATCGCCGTTTATACCATGACCAAGGCAGGCTTGCCGGTTTCTACAACTCAAGCCATCGTTGGCGGGATTGTTGGCTGGAACCTGTTTTCCGGTACAACAACAGACACAAAAACTCTCACGACAATTCTGGCAACATGGATTATTTGCCCCTTGCTGGCCGCCGGTATTGCCATGGTATTGTACAGTGCCACCATGGCGTTTTTGCGCAGAACCAATCTGCATCTCCTGCGCATCGATGCCTATACCCGTATTGGATTGGTAGTTGCCGGAGCCTTTGGAGCTTACTCTCTTGGCGCCAACAATATCGCCAATGTCGTCGGCGTATTTTTGCCGTCATCACCTTTTCAGGAGTTTACCATAGGCGATTGGTATACGGTTTCCGCTGCCCAGCAGTTGTTTCTCCTTGGGGCTCTGGCTATCAGCGTTGGTGTGCTGACATACTCCAAAGGCGTGATGATGACAGTGGGCTCGAGCCTCGGGCGCATCTCGCCGATTGCTGCATGGGTTGCGGTGACCTCGCATTCAATCGTGTTGTTTCTGTTTGCTTCCAAAGGGCTGGAAAGCTGGCTTGCCAGCAATGGCCTGCCGACAATTCCCCTGGTTCCGGTCTCCAGTTCTCAAGCCGTAGTCGGCGCTATTGTTGGCATAGCCGTCTTAAAAGGCATGGCTGGCATTCGCTGGCGACTGCTTGGTAAGATTGTGATGGGCTGGGCTATAACACCCTTCCTCGCCGGCATCATCTGTTTCATCGG
>CAZJUF010000325.1:0-3702 GCA_964549055.1 uncultured Hyphomicrobiales bacterium
TGGCGGCATGACACCGGAAGAACGCGGCCAGTCAAAAATGCTGGTCTATCAATATTTGCCATCACGTTATGGCATGAACCCGGTTGATCTGCGCAAGGCTGATGCGATCGAAATCGTGGTCGGTCAAGGTGCCAAGCCCGGTGGCGGTGGTATGTTGCTGGGTCAGAAAATATCTGACCGGGTGGCTGAAATGCGCAATCTTCCTATGGGGATTGATCAGCGTTCCTCTTGCCGTCACCCCGACTGGACCGGGCCGGATGATCTCGAAATAAAAATTCAGGAACTGCGCGAAATCACCAATTGGGAAAAACCGATCTACATAAAAATTGGTGGTGCGCGACCTTATTACGATACGACTTTATCAATTAAAGCCGGGGCTGATGTGGTGGTTCTTGACGGTATGCAGGGCGGTACGGCGGCAACCCAGGAAGTGTTTATTGAACATGTCGGCCAGCCGACTTTGGCCTGCATCCGACCTGCGGTAAAAGCGTTGCAGGATTTAGGCATGCACCGCAAGGTACAACTGGTTTTGTCCGGCGGCATCCGCAATGGCGCTGATGTGGCCAAGGCGCTGGCACTTGGTGCCGATGCGGTCTCAATCGGCACCGCAGCACTGGTGGCGATGGGGGATAATGATCCCGCACTTGAAGCAGAATACAACAAGCTTGGCACCACAGCGGGGGCTTATGATGACTGGCAGGACGGGCGTGATCCCGCTGGCATCTCGACCCAGGACCCTGAGCTTTCAGCCCGGCTTGATCCGGTTAAGGCTGGTCACAGGCTGGCCAATTATCTTAAAGTCATGACACTGGAAGCGCAGACAATTGCGCGCGCCTGTGGCAAGAGCCATGTACATAATTTAGAGCCTGAAGACCTGGTGGCGTTGACAGTTGAAGCTGCCGCCATGGCGCAGGTGCCGCTGGCGGGAACCGACTGGATACCGGGGCGTGATCGTTATTAAATTTCAATTGCATTAGGGAGAAATAACAATGGCAAAAGATCTGGCCAAATATGCCAAGGAAAATGGCGTTAAATATTTTCTGATGAATTTCACTGACCTGTTTGGAACACAACGCTCCAAACTGGTGCCGGCTGAAGCTATTGCCGGTATGCAGAAAACGGGCGCGGGTTTTGCCGGTTTTGCTGCCTGGCTCGATATGACCCCGGCGCATCCCGATATGTTTGCCATGCCCGATGCGGATGCGGTAATTCAGTTGCCGTGGAAGCCGGAAGTAGCCTGGGTGCCGGGCGATCTTTATATGGATGGCGAGAGGATTGCTCAAGCGCCACGCAATGTTTTGCAGGCGCAAATTGCCAAGGCGGCTGAAAAAGGCCTGTTGATGAAGGCCGGGGTTGAACCTGAATTTCACCTGATCAATGCCGATGGCTCTGATATTTCAGACGAGCGCGATACTCAGGAAAAACCCTGTTATGACCAGTCCGCCCTGATGCGGCGTTATGATGTGATCTCCGAGATCTGCACAACCATGATTGAACTGGGTTGGGGTCCGTATCAAAATGATCATGAAGATGCCAACGGGCAATTTGAAATCAACTGGGATTTTTATGACAGTCTGAAAACGGCTGATCAATTATGCTTCTTCCGCTTCATGGTCAAATCGATAGCCGAAAAACACGGGCTGCGCGCAACCTTCATGCCCAAGCCGTTCAGCCATCTTTCCGGTAATGGTTGCCACGTGCATGCCAGCTTGTGGACGCTCGATGAAAAAACCTGCCTGACGTATGACAAGGATGGTGAGTTGGGTCTGTCGGAACTGGGTTATCATTTTATGGGCGGTGTTCTGGCCCATTCCGAAGGCCTTGCTGCTATCACCAACCCGGCGGTAAATTCCTATAAGCGTATCAATGCGCCAACCACTTCGTCCGGGGCCACCTGGGCGCCCAATACCATCACCTTTGGCGGCAATAACCGCACCCACATGATACGTATCCCTGATGTGGGCCGGTTCGAGTTCCGCCTTGCCGATGGTGCCGCCAATCCGTATTTGCTGATGGCGGGCTTTCTGGCTGCGGGGCTGGACGGCATTGACAATGAAACCAGTCCGGGCAAGCGGCTGGATATTGATATGTATGCCGAGGGTCACAAGGTCAAGGGTGCCAAGAAACTGCCGCTATACCTGATTGACGCCATTCGCCTGTTTGCCAAGGACAAGGTGTTGTGTGCAGCGTTAGGTGATGAATTTTCAGCCGCCTATATCAAGCTCAAAACCGCTGACTGGGATCAGTATTCCCGGCATGTGACCCAATGGGAGCGCGATACCACGCTTGATTGTTAGGGTTGGCTACGAGTAACGGATTTTACCCTCTCCTCAATTCGTCATGCCCGTGCTTGTCACGGGTATCCATCCCATTGAGCTGTCTTTCTGGCGAGAGCTTAGCGGTATGGATCCCCGCAACAAGTGCGGGGATGACGAGGGAGGGTGAGGTGCGGGGATGACGCGTGGGGGTAAAGCCCTCAATACGCAACAGACTTCAGGTGTCTAGCTGCTGTCAGCACCAACCAGGTCGGCTTTGGCTTTTTCGAGGTGTTCTTTGATGCACTTTACCGCCCCGGCGACGTTTCTTTGTGACAGTGCTTCAAACAGGTTTCGGTGCTGAATGTTGTAGGCGCGGATCTGGCTTGGGGTCAGCACTTCTTCTTTCATTGCCCGCCACTGGGCGTGTGATCTTATGCGGTTGATTTGCTGGAAGAAGTTCAACAACAGCGGATTGCGGGCGCAACGTGCGAGGTGTTCGTGGAATTCACCATCAAGCAGAGTGAAAGCATCCTTGTCATTGCCGCAGGCATCGAGGCGGTTGATGAGGACTTCCATGTTTTCGAGATCGTTCTGGGTGGCGTTGATGGCGGCAAGACGGGTGACGTATGGCTCGACGGCAAAGCGGGCTTCGATCAGTTGCAGCGGGCTCATCGATTCATTGATGTCCAGCGGCGAGCCTGTTTTTTTGCTGTCAAAATTAACGAAGGTGCCTGAACCCACCCGGCGTTCAACCAGGCCATCGGCTTCGAGCTGGCGCAGGGCGGAGCGGATGGTGTTGCGGGCGGTCTTGAAAGAGGCCGCCAGTTCACGCTCGGGCAACAGGCGGTCGCCATGAGAATAAACGCCGGATTCAATCGCGCGTTTAAGCTTGGATTTGATCGCGCTGGCACCGTGGCCGGCAGTGTTCTGCAATTCGGCGATATTGATCTCTGACAGGTCTTTGTCAGGGTGTGAAGATTGGTTTTCTGGCTTTGTTTTCATATTGACGAATGGTTCATATTGGATTAGATTGGGTTCATTATTGGTTCAGTGTGGGTTAAATAATAACACACTCTGCCCGCATCTGTTAACTGCATTTCGGCCATTTTTGGCTATTCCTAGGTGATTTTTATATGGCTCTTCCAGATGGTGTTAAATATGCGGTGATTGGTGCAGGTATTCATGGGCTGAGTACGGCTTATCATCTAGCGGTAAAATTAAGGGAAAAAGGCACGGGCTCTGGTCGCGATATTGTTGTTTTTGACAAAACATCAATTGCAGCGGGAGCGTCAGGCATTGCCTGTGGTGTCGTGCGCAATAATTACTTTCAACCGGCGATGCGTGAGTTAATGGCACACTCGGTTGGGGTGTGGGAAAGTGACGCGCAAGCCTACAGCTATCATGCGGTCGGTTATATGCAGATCAGCCCGGAGAGCATGCACAA
>CAZJUF010000326.1:0-3689 GCA_964549055.1 uncultured Hyphomicrobiales bacterium
TAATCGCGAAAGTGGCTAGAAACGAACTCATCGACAGGGTTGCCACCCCGGTTATACCCTGGCCAAAGGTGCACCCAAGCGCAATCACACCGCCCAGCCCCATGAAAAACGCCCCAATCAGGTTACGGAATGTGTCGCGGCTGTCTTTGAAAGTCCGAACACTGAAATCGCGACCAAAGGCCGAAGCCAGAAAGGCACCCATCAAGGTGCCGCCAATCAGCGCAATTCCAAAATTTATGGTGGTGCCGGTAAATGTCAGGAGATAGAGCACCGAATTACCGCTCGGCATTATATAGGAGACAGACTGGACGACCTGCGGCTCAAATTCATCAACACCGAGATTACCGGTGATGGCAAAACCGGCAATGGCCATGGAACCAATGACAATGGCGGGTGCCAGAAATTGCCACGAAAAACGCGTCTGCCGGTTGGAAAATGCCCATAGCAACAGGGCTGCGGCTACCACGGCCGTGATAATGGGTCGCAGGTCTTCGCTTTCATATCCGATGAGATTTCCAATGAACCCCGGCAACCCCTGCCCGCCCACATCAGACAGGTCGATGGCCAAGGGTTCAATCAGAACCACGCGGGCCAACCCGGTGATTCCCCGTGCGGCCATATAGGCGGAAAGCGCCATCACCAGCATGGCGACAATGGCTTTCATATCGCCAGCGCCGGAACGGATAACCAGATTAAAGCCGCAAGAACCCACCAGAGCCATGCCGACACCAAAAATCAACCCGCCAATGATTGCACCGGCCCAGCCAAAATTATCAGACAGATATATGGTCTCGCTGAGATCGATGCTTTGGGTGATTTGCTGAATTTGTACACCGATAACAGCAACGGCAATGGCCAGCGCCCAGCTTTTTGCCCGCATACTATCGCCGTATCTGATCACATCCCGGACCGCACAAAAGGTGCAAAACCTGGAAGCGCGACCAACAAGGCCAATCACCAGCCCGATAAGCAGGCCACCCCCAATAGTGATTATTTGTGGCGATAGTTCCATCAGAAATCTTTCGGAAAAATTCTATATAACAAACACAACGTACTTTTTATCGGACATGACTGACCAATACAAGGCATTTTTGGCAGGAAAAATTCTATGGAAACACCAGAGGTAATTCTGATATAATGCACGGACATAAGAAGTATCAGGTGAAAACAACAGGCCACTGAACCGGGTATTCCAGACTGTCTCAGCACCTGATTTATCGGGCATTCAGATTGCACCTGCTGCGCAAGATCGGAACTATGTAAAAAACACCAGGCACGAGGAGTTCAATCAAATGGGCATTCCTTCAATAGAACAGCATAAAAAAGAGGTTGCCGCCGCCTGGGCAGTCCACGCGTTTACCGCATCCGGTGTTGTGTTGGGATTTCTGGCTGTTGTCGCTATTCTGGAAGGCGACAAAATTGCCGCATTTATGTGGCTCGGACTGGCTTTGTTTGTCGATGGTATTGACGGTGCGCTGGCGCGGCGGGTGCGGGTGCGCGAAGTCACCCCCCAGGTAGATGGCGCCACGCTGGATAATGTGGTTGATTTTTTCAACTATGTGGCGGTGCCGGCCCTGATGATTTACTGGTTTGGTCTGGTGCCACCGGGATGGGAGATTGTGACAGCGGCCGGTATCATGGCGGTGTCGTGCTATACGTTTTCCAATACCAACATCAAAACATCGGATTTTTATTTTGTCGGGTTTCCGGCGGTGTGGAACCTGCCGGTATTGTATTTTCATGTGCTGCAAACCGACCTGTGGATCAATCTTGCAGTCATTATTATTCTGGCGATGCTGACGTTTGTGCCGATGAAGGTGGTTCATCCGCTCAGGGTGGTGGAGTGGCGTATAATTACCGTACCGATGACGGTCCTGTGGGCGGCAACGTCTTTGCGTCTGGTGCTGATATCACCAGACGTCAACAAGGCGCAGGTGGCTTCTCCCTTGCTGTTCTGGTTATGGGTTCTGGCTTCGGTCTATTTTGTCGTCTTATGTATCTGGCGCACTTTTCGTAAACAAGGCGTTGATTAGCGTAAAAACTTGCCATTTGGCCTATAGACTACCTTTGCTTGAGCGCTGGCCAGTGCTATAGGGTGCTCATTCCTGTCGATACCTGTTTCGGCAGTCCCAGCTTTTCCCGACGAAATGAGGTTTTATTTCATGACGAAGATCAAGGTTAAAAATCCGGTTGTTGAACTCGATGGCGACGAGATGACCAGAATCATCTGGCAACTTATCAAAGACAAGCTCATCCATCCCTATCTTGATATCAATCTGGAATATTATGACCTTGGCATGGAAAGCCGCGATGCTACCGATGACCAGATTACCATTGATGCCGCTGAAGCGATTAAAAAGCATGGCGTCGGTGTCAAATGCGCGACCATTACGCCCGATGAGGACCGGGTGGAAGAGTTTGGCCTCAAGAAGATGTGGCGCTCGCCTAATGGCACCATTCGTAACATCATTGGCGGCACCATATTCCGCGAGCCCATCGTCTGTCAGAATGTGCCGCGCCTGGTTCCCGGCTGGACCGACCCCATTGTCATTGGCCGTCACGCTTTTGGTGACCAGTACCGGGCCACTGATTTTCTCGTGCCGGGCAAAGGCAAGATGACGATCAAGTGGGAAGCTGAAGATGGCTCTGAAACCATTGAACGCGAAATTTTTGATTTCCCCAGCTCCGGTATCGCCCTGTCAATGTACAACCTCGACAACTCGATCCGCGATTTTGCCCGTGCCTGCCTCGCCTACGGTATCAACCGCAAGTGGCCGGTATACCTGTCGACCAAAAACACCATTCTGAAGGTCTATGACGGCCGCTTCAAGGACATCTTTGAAGAGACCTATCAAAGCGAATTCAAAGACCAATATGATGAACTTGGCATCACTTACGAACATCGCCTGATCGACGACATGGTGGCATGTGCGATGAAGTGGAACGGTAAATTCATCTGGGCCTGCAAGAACTATGATGGTGATGTACAATCAGACACGGTTGCACAAGGCTTTGGCTCGCTTGGCCTGATGACCAGCGTGCTAATGACACCCGATGGCAAGGTCGTCGAATCAGAAGCTGCTCACGGCACGGTCACGCGCCATTACCGCGCGCACCAGCGCGGCGAAGCCACGTCAACAAATTCAACCGCCTCAATTTTCGCCTGGAGCCGTGGCCTCAGCCATCGTGCCAAGCTGGATGAAAATGACGCCCTGGCAAAATTCGCCACAACGCTGGAAGAAACCGTCGTCAACACCATCGAAAGCGGTTTCATGACCAAAGACCTGGCCTTGCTGGTCGGCGAAGATCAAGCCTGGTGCACGACTGTGGGATTTTTGGAAAAAATCGACGAAAACCTGCAAAAGGCGATGAGCTAAAGCGATAGGTTTTTTAAGAGTGGCGCTCAAGCGGCGCGCAGCCTGCGCTCGACTTTTCTCGCTAGTCGTTCGCTGCGCTCCTCCGGTGCCACGATGACAGGTTTTTCGTGTGTCATTCGGTGACCAAACCGCAGGTTCGGGAACCTTCAGAAGTGTGGATTTCAGAGAAAGTCACTCTGCCGGAAGAGGTTTGCAACCCCTTTCGGCAGAGACAATCCCTCTGTGGCGCTCCCGGACGAGTGGCGCAGCCGGACGAGTGCTCCCGGACGAGCGAAGCGTTGGACTAGGGCCCAAGGGGCCCGCAGGCTGCGC
>CAZJUF010000327.1:0-3652 GCA_964549055.1 uncultured Hyphomicrobiales bacterium
TTTCTCACAGAAGTCACGGCTCAACCGGACAGTGTCAGGATCCTGGTAAAGTTTTCAAGGGCAAGAAAATGGCCGGCCATATGGGCGCCACCCGGATTACGACCCAGAACCTGAAGGTTATCCGCACTGATGTAGCGCGCGGCTTGATCATGGTTCGCGGTGCCGTACCTGGTTCAAAAGGTGGCTGGGTGTTCATGAGTGATGCGATTAAAAAAGCATTGCCGGAAGGCGCACCATTGCCGGGAGCATTTCGCAAAACTGCTGCCAATGATTCGGCCACAGATAAAAAAGCAGAAGCCAAACCAGTCGAAGCAGAAGCCAAACCGGCTGAAGCTGATGCCGGCAAAGCTGATGCAGATAAGGGTGATGCGTAATGAAAGCGGATGTTCAAACACTGGCCGCTAAAAAAGCGGGAACCGTCGAGCTTCCAGACCAGATTTTCGGCCTGGAGCCACGTAGTGATCTCATTCACCGCATGGTGAATTACCAGTTGGCCAAGCGCCGTGCCGGTACAGGAAAAACCAAGGGCCGTTCGGAAATCAACGGTACCATGGCTAAAATGTATAAGCAAAAAGGCACCGGTAAGGCTCGGCACAGTACCAAAAAAGCGCCTCTCTTC
Source organism: uncultured Hyphomicrobiales bacterium (assembly GCA_964549055.1). Taxonomy (GTDB): domain Bacteria; phylum Pseudomonadota; class Alphaproteobacteria; order Rhizobiales; family JAJFHR01; genus JAJFHR01. The sequence goes on from CAZJUF010000327.1 coordinate 620, forward strand.
AGAGGTGGTGGTAAGGCTCATGGACCGGTTCTTCGCGATCATGGATTTTCGATGCAGAAGAAAGTTCGCGCTTTGGCACTTAAGCACGCACTGTCTGCCAAGGTTAAATCGGAAGATTTGATTGTTCTCGACAAGGCCGAGATCAAAGAGCCAAAAACCAAGGCGCTTAAAACACAACTTGCCACGCTGGGGCTTACGTCGGCCCTGATTATTTCCGGTGAGGAAGTGGAAAAGAATTTCGATCTGGCTGCCCGCAATATCGCTAATATTGATGTGCTGCCGGTTCAAGGTATTAACGTTTATGACATTTTGCGTCGTGATAAGCTGGTGCTTACCAAAGATGCTCTTGTCGCACTGGAGGCACGTTTCTCATGAAGGAAGCAGACCTTTATGATGTCCTGAGAAGCCCGGTAATTACCGAAAAAGCTACGATGGCGTCAGAATACAATCAGGTGATGTTTAACGTTGCGCGCTCCGCGACCAAACCGCAGATCAAGAAAGCGGTTGAACGGTTGTTCACGGTTAAGGTGAAAGCGGTGAACACACTTACTCGCAAGGGCAAGGTTAAGCGCTTTAAGGGAAGAATTGGCAAGCAGAGCGATTTCAAGCGCGCTATTGTCACATTGGAAGAGGGTCATGCAATTGACATTACCACCGGCCTTTAGGCTTGGGCAGTTTCAATTGAAGGATGAGTTTGATCTATGGCACTAAAAAAATATAAACCAACCTCGCCGGGCCAACGTGGACTGGTATTGGTCGACCGTTCCGCTTTGTGGAAGGGCAAGCCTGTCAAACGATTGACGGAAGGCCTGAACAAGTCGGGTGGACGCAATAATCTTGGTCGTGTAACTGCGCGTCGTCGCGGTGGTGGTCATAAGCGTTCGTATCGTCTGGTCGATTTCAAGCGCATTAAGTTTGATGTGTCAGCTACCGTCGAACGGCTGGAATATGATCCCAACCGCACCGCGTTTTTAGCGCTGATCACCTATGAAGATGGCGAGCAGTCTTATATTCTGGCACCACAGCGTTTGCAGCCTGGCGACAAGGTGATTTCAGGCAAACACGTGGATATCAAGCCCGGCAATTCCATGCCATTGGCTTCCATGCCGATTGGTACCATTGTTCACAATGTTGAACTGAAGCCCGGCAAGGGCGGACAGTTGGCACGATCAGCCGGTGCCTACGTACAATTCGTTGGTCGTGATCAGGGGTATGCGCTTATCCGCCTCAACTCCGGCGAGCAACGCATGGTTCGCGCCGAATGCATGGCCACTGTTGGTGCTGTATCAAATTCGGATCATGGCAATATCAAGCTGGGTAAAGCTGGTCGTAATCGCTGGCTGGGCAAGCGCCCGTCGGTTCGCGGTGTGGCCATGAACCCGGTAGACCATCCCCATGGTGGTGGTGAAGGCAAAACCTCTGGTGGACGTAATCCGGTGAGCCCGTGGGGCCAGCCAACCAAGGGTAAAAGAACGCGGTCGAATAAATCGACGGATAAATACATTCTTCGCAGTCGTCATCTGCGCAAGAAGAGAAGACGTTAGAGGATAACCCATGTCACGTTCAGTTTGGAAAGGTCCGTTTGTTGATGGTTATCTGCTTAAAAAAGCAGAAGCAGCCAGAGCATCAGGACGCAATCAGGCAATCAAGATCTGGAGCAGGCGCTCGACGATCCTGCCGCAGTTTGTCGGTCTCACATTTGCCGTACACAACGGGCGCAAGCATTTTCCCGTACTGGTAAGTGAGGACATGGTTGGTCATAAATTCGGTGAGTTTTCACCCACACGCACCTATTACGGCCATACAGCCGATAAAAAGGCAAAGAGGAAGTAATCCCTATGGGTAAGAAATCGAGAGAACGCCAGTTGGCAGACAATGAGGCCCGCGCTGTTACCAAGCAGATACGCACCTCGGCGCTAAAGCTCAACCAGGTCGCTGCCTTGATCCGCGGTAAAAAAGTTGAAACAGCGCTGGCTGATCTGACATTTTCGCGCCGTCGTATTGCCAAGGATGTTAAAAAGACTTTGCAATCAGCGATTGCTAACGCCGAGAACAATCATGATCTCGATGTGGATGAGCTGATTGTCTCGGAAGCTTTCGTTGGTAAAAACCTGGTAATGAAACGTTGGAAACCGCGTGCACGTGGACGGGTGGGCAAAATTTTGAAGCCTTTCAGTCAACTTACCATTGTCCTCAAAGAAGTTCAGGAGTCAGCATAATGGGTCAAAAAGTAAACCCAATCGGCTTTCGCCTTGGTATTAACCGCACGTGGGATTCACGCTGGTATGCCACAGGCGATCAATATGGCTCTTTGCTGCATGAAGATATTGCCATTCGCAAAATGCTCAACAAGACGTTGAAGCAGGCAGGCATTTCGCGCATTGTTATCGAGCGTCCGCACAAAAAATGCCGGGTGACCATTCATTCCGCGCGCCCCGGTGTTGTCATCGGTAAAAAAGGTGCGGACATTGAAAAGCTGCGCAAGAAAATTTCGACAATGACCGCATCTGACGTTCATCTGAACATCGTGGAAGTGCGTAAACCCGAAATTGACGCAACTCTGGTGGCTGAAAACATTGCCCAGCAGCTTGAACGCCGTGTCGCCTTCAGGCGCGCTATGAAGCGGGCAGTTCAATCCGCCATGCGCCTGGGTGCTGAAGGTATTCGTATCAATTGCGGTGGCCGTTTAGGTGGTGCTGAAATTGCCCGCATCGAATGGTATCGCGAAGGCCGGGTGCCGCTGCACACATTGCGTGCAGATGTTGATTATGGAGTTGCCACATCGGCAACTGCCTATGGCTGCATCGGCATCAAGGTATGGATTTATAAAGGTGAAATCATGGAACACGATCCCATGGCTCAGGAACGTCGCGTTCTTGAGGCACAGGAAAGTGGTCGGCCACCACAACCGGGTCGCCGTGATGGCGGACCTCGTCGTCCGCGCCGATAAATAGAACAAGTTAAGTGAGGCATTAAATGCTGCAACCTAAAAAGACCAAGTTTCGCAAGATGCACAAAGGCCGCATCAAAGGT
>CAZJUF010000328.1:0-3604 GCA_964549055.1 uncultured Hyphomicrobiales bacterium
CATAATATTGCTTCTACTTCTTCTTGCCTTCCTTGCGGAAGATATATTCATTTTCGTACTTGATACCCTTGCCCTTGAAAGGCTCAGGCTTGCGGTAGCTGCGGATTTCCGCTGCCACTTGTCCGACTTTTTGTTTGTCGATGCCGCTCACCACTATCTCAGTGGGTTTGGGTACATCAATGGTGATGCCCTCAGGAACATCATACAACACGTCATGGCTGAGGCCGATAATCAGCTGCAGTTTACTTCCCTGCATCGCTGCCCTGTAACCAACACCGTTGATTTCAAGTTTCTTGGTGTAGCCCTCATTCACACCCTGCACCAGATTGGCGACAATCGTGCGTGACATGCCCCACATTGAATGTGAACGCTTGGATTCAGACCGGGGCTTAATCCGAACCGAACCTTCTTCCATGCTGACCAGCACATCATCAACCAGAACCGCCGAAAGTTCCCCCTTGGGACCTTTGGCAACAATGGCCTGACCATCGAGGTTGACAGTCACTCCGCTTGGCACCGGTATCGCTATTTTTCCTATACGAGACATTATCTTATCCGTTGTTCTTAATGCAAAAATTCAGTAACTGATTTTGCATGCTAGAATACTCTACATAGAATTTCGCCACCAACATTCTGGGTGCGCGCTTCACTGTCAGACATAACGCCCTTGGAGGTAGAAAGAATGGAAACCCCCAACCCGTTATGCACACGCGGCAGATCGTCGACAGAGGAATAAACCCGCCTGCCCGGTTTTGAAATGCGTTTGATTTCCTTGATGACCGGTGAGCCATCATAGTATTTCAACTCGATTTCAATCTCGGCTTTACCGCCATCGTACTCTACCTGGGCATAGCCACGGATGTAGCCTTCGTTTTGAAGGACATCGAGAACATTTTTTCTGATCTTAGAAGCTGGTGTAGATACTTTACCCTTACCCCGCATTTGAGCGTTGCGGATGCGGGTGAGCATATCACCAAGTGGATCTGTCATTGTCATTTAAGACTTCTCCTTACCAACTTGACTTCACCATACCGGGGATTAACCCGGCAGATGCGTAATCTCTGAGTGCAATACGTGACATTTTGAGTTTGCGATAATAACCGCGTCCTCGACCGGAAACCTCGCAACGATTGCGAACCCGTGTAGGAGATGAGTTTCTCGGCAATTCAGCCAATTTCAGCCGTGCTGAAAACCGCTCCTCATTGGACAGTAAGCTGTCATCGGCAATCGCCTTGAGACGCGCACGTTGGGAAGCAAATTTCTTCACCAGCCGCCGCCGCTTCTTATCTCTTTCAATAATACTCTTCTTAGCCATTTTAGTCCTTCCGATAAGGTCATTACGACCGAATGTCGGTGTTAAACCCTATTTCTTGAACGGAAAATTGAAACCCTTGAGCAACGCGCGGGCCTCATCATCAGTTTTAGCCGATGTGCACACAACGATGTCCATTCCCCAAACTTCATCGATCTGATCGTAATTGATCTCAGGAAAAACGATATGTTCCTTGAGACCCATGGCGTAATTGCCATTGCCATCAAAACTTTTTGCATTGAGCCCGCGAAAATCCCGTACCCGTGGCAAAGCGATCGTCACCAGGCGGTCAATGAATTCATACATCTGCCGGCGGCGCAGCGTTACCTTGACACCAATCGGCATACCTTCACGCAACTTGTACGTGGCGATCGATTGGCGCGCCAATGTAATCACCGGGCGCTGACCTGAAATCAGACCAAGGTATTCAACAACCGTTTTAATTTTCTTCGAATCCGCAACAGCTTCACCGACGCCCATATTGAGCACGACTTTATCCAACTGCGGGATTTCCATAACGTTACCATAATTGAACTGCTTTTGCAGATCAGCCCGGATCACATCATCATAACGGCTTTTAAGCCGCGCTACTGTAGTCGCCTCAGACATCGATTACTTCTCCTGAGCGTTTGGCGAAACGAACCTTACGGCCATCCTTTAAAACCTTGTATCCAACACGCGTCGGCGTGCCGTCTTTCGGGTCCTGAATGCCCAGGTTCGAAATATCAATGGATAAGGCCTTGGCAATAATGCCGCCTTCCTGTTGAGCTGTCTGCTTCGTATGGCGCTTGACCATATTTACACCCTGAACCACAGCACGATTTTCTTTCGGGATCACTTTGAGCACGTCGCCGCGTTTTCCCTTGTCCTTGCCGGTGAGAACAACAACTGAATCACCTTTGCGAATTTTCAATTTGACCACCATTTACAGAACCTCCGGTGCCAGCGACACAATTTTCATGTGATTTTTCGCTCGCAACTCTCGTGTGACAGGGCCAAAGATACGTGTACCAATGGGCTCACCTTGCGGGTTGATCAATACAGCAGCATTGCTGTCAAAACGAATGGTGCTGCCATCAGCACGCTGGATGTCTTTGGCTGTACGCACAACAACCGCCTTCATCACATCGCCTTTTTTAACGCGGCCGCGCGGAATTGCTTCCTTGACGGAGATCACAATAATATCTCCCACGGAAGCATATTTACGTTTTGAGCCACCGAGCACCTTGATGCACTGCACTCTGCGAGCGCCGGAGTTATCGGCAACTTCTAGATTCGTCTGCATCTGGATCATAATTCACCATCTTGCCGTGGGCTTGTTTAAACTTACACCCACAATTAAACTGTTACATCACCAGCATTTGTTCCAATGAACGCCTGCTCTTATTTTGCGTCGGACAATATCGTCCAGCGTTTCTGCTTCGAAATAGGTTTACATTCCTCAATGCGAACCATATCTCCCACCTTGGCTGTATTGCCCTCATCATGGGCGTGGTAGCGTTTGGTTGAGCGAACCGTCTTTTTCATTTCGGGATGCGCAAACCGGCGCTCAACCCGAACAATGATAGTCTTGTCGTTTTTGTCGCTAACGACTGTTCCTGTAAGAATACGTTTTGGCATTGTTAGACCTTTTAAGCGCTTTTTTCTGCGAGTTGCTTTTCATTTCGGATCGTCTGAACCCGGGCGATATCGTGTCTGATGCGGCGCACTTGAGCCGTATTCTCCAACTGTCCACTGGCACGTTGAAAGCGCAGATTGAACTGTTCTTTCTTCAGCGCAATGAGCTTGTCGCCAAGTTCATCCAGTGTCATGTCTCTAACTTCACTTGCCTTCATGGCATCATCCTCAAACTTAATCGCAGGGTTTCAAATCTGCTAAATCTAATCGCCCAGACGGCGTACAATCCGCGTTTTAATCGGCAGTTTGGCGGCGGCCAATTCCAGCGCCACTTTAGCAACTTCTGGCGATACACCGTCAATTTCAAACATTATGCGTCCGGGCTTTACCCGAGCTGCCCAAAACTCAACCGAGCCTTTACCTTTACCCATGCGCACTTCAGTCGGCTTCTTTGAAACCGGCACATCAGGAAAAACCCTGATCCATACACGACCCGCACGCTTCATGTGACGGGTGAGCGCACGCCTGGCTGCTTCAATCTGGCGCGCAGTAATACGGTCAGGCTCCATCGCTTTGAGGCCAAAGGCACCGAAATTCAAATCAGTTCCGCCCTTGGCTTTACCTTTGATGCGGCCTTTGTGCATCTTGCGAAACTTGGTCTTTTTAGGTTGCAGC
>CAZJUF010000329.1:0-3574 GCA_964549055.1 uncultured Hyphomicrobiales bacterium
TTCCGCAATATCGGCAAGGATGCAGAAATACCAAAAGCAGATATTAATCGTGAACTGGTTATTATGGTGGTTGGAGAAACAGCCCGGGCCGATCATTTTTCACTCAACGGCTATGCGCGCGAAACCAATCCGTTGCTGGCCCGCGAAAAAATCATAAATTTCCCCGATTTCTGGTCTTGCGGCACCTCGACGGCGGCTTCCTTGCCGTGTATGTTTTCCAAACAAACCCGCAAGCAATATGACCGCAGAACAGCAAATTCAACAGACAACCTGCTTGATATTCTCAATCGTGCCAGCGTCAGTGTTTTGTGGAGAGACAACAACTCCAGCTCCAAGGGCGTAGCAGATCGTATTGCCAATGAAGATTTCAAAACCCCGGACAACAATCCTGTTTGCGACGTCGAATGCCGTGATGTCGGCATGCTGGCCAACCTCCAAAATTACATAGACAAGCGTGGCCAGGGCGATATTTTAATTGTATTGCACCAAATGGGAAACCATGGGCCGGCATATTACAAGCGTTACCCGCAAGCTTTCAGAAAATTCACACCAACGTGCGATACCAATGAATTAAGTAACTGCAGTTCACAGCAGCTGATCAACAGCTTTGACAATGCTATTCTTTACACCGATTATTTCCTTACCGAAGTTATTAAGCTTCTGAAACAAAATGACGATAGATTCGAAACCGTAATGTTTTATGCCAGCGATCATGGCGAATCTCTTGGTGAAAACGGCATCTATCTGCACGGGCTCCCCTATTTCCTCGCACCCGACACCCAAAAACATGTGCCCGCCCTGATGTGGTTCGGCAAAAACTCAGATGCCGAGCGCCTTAAAAATATAGATACAAAAAAATTGACACCCCTGTCGCACGATAATATTTTCTCAACAATCCTGGGGCTTTTCGAGATAAATTCCGGGGTCTATGACAGCAAGCTCGATATACTTGATGTGGCTTCAGAGGAATGATCAGGCCAATGCCTGATAGAGCATCCTGAGAGCCAGCAGCGTCAGAACAATATTAAACACGGTTTTGAATTTTTCTTCCGGAATGCGCCACAGAATTGCGCGCCCGGCCACAGCGCCAAAAAAACCCGACACCAGCATGGCAACCAGCAGGCCTATCCACGGCGTATAGACAAAGCCTAAAAACCCCAGAGCTAAAACCTTGAAACCATGTTGCAAAACCATAATGGCGGCATGGGTGGCAACCAGTTGCTGGCGCGACAATTCAGAGCGCGGCAAAAAAGCCATGGTTATCGGCCCCGAAGCGCCAATAAACAAAGAGGCAGCTGAGGCAATGACACCGCCAAAGAACAATGAGCCTTTGCCGCTGCTGAAATTCTTCAGTTTCGGTGCCCACACACTATAGAGAATGAACAGCCCCATGATCGTTTGCAGCACACTGAGCGACAGTGATACCACCACCTGAGAGGCAACCAGCGCCCCCAAAAGCCCGCCGACGGAAAACCAGATAAAAATTGGTACAACCAGTTCTTTGCGCAATAAAAAAGCCCGACTGGCATTATTGGTCGCCTGTGTTACCCCATGCACCGGAACAATTGCTGCCACCGGCATAACATTGGCCATAATCGCCAGCATCGCCAGGCCACCGCCAATACCGACGGCTGTTGTAATCCCCGCCGTCAAAAAACTGGCTGCAATCAACAACACAACTGTCGTCAGCGACAAATCAGCGGGAATCAGCACCCCATATAAAAATTCCATGCGCTATTCAGTTGGTATAATTGGAGAAAAACAAGCCCGGAAGATTATTCTTCTGGTGGTAAACAAAAAAATCGCCGGAATTCCCGGCATTTTTACCCGTATCAATTCTCCGGGTTGGGGGATACAGTGCCTGCCATGAGTGCCTCGACAGACCTTGCCCCCACTCCCTCAAAATCACGACTGATCGGCTATACCGGTTGGCTGCTGGCAACGCTGTTTTTCAGTTATGGCTGGATTTTACGCGTATCTCCCAGCGTGATGGTTGAGCAGCTGATGCGGGATTTTACCGTAACGGGTGCCATTATCGGCAACCTCTCGGCGGTTTATTTCTATGCTTATGCAGCCCTTCAGATGCCGGTGGGCCTCGCTCATGACCGTTGGGGTCCGCGCCGGGTTCTCACAGTCATGAGCCTTGTTGCCGGTAGCGGTGCCCTGGTTTTCGCCATGGCGCCAACTGTCGAGATTGCTTACATCGGCCGCGCACTGATTGGCACCGGCTCAGCCTTTGCGCTCGTCGGCTCGATGGTGCTGGCATCGCGATGGCTGCCGCAGAGGAGTTTTGCCTTTTTTACCGGCATCGCCTTGTCGATTGGCCTGCTTGGCGGCGCCATAGGCCAGGGTCCGTTGGCCTTTCTGGTTCAGATGCTGGACTGGCGCGAAGCAATGACAATTGTTGCCGGTGGTGCCATTGTCCTGTCAGTGCTGATCTGGACCCTGACCCGCGATCACCCTCCCCAAAGCCCAATACAAAAGTCCACATCAACAGAAAAACCAATTGGCGCTTTGGCCGCACTGTGGAAGGTGGCGCGCAACCGCCAGACCGTATTTGTTTCCATGTTCGCCTGTCTGGTGGGAGCGCCTTCGCTGGCATTTGGCGCGCTTTGGGGTGTTCCCTACACCATGCAGGCTTTTGACATTTCGCGCACCGAAGCTGCCTTTTCCATGTCTTTCACGCTCTTTGGCTGGATGATCGGCGGGCCGTTCTGGGGCTGGATTTCCGATCGCCTTCAGCGCCGCAAACTGCCCATTGTTATCGGTGCAATGATCACCACTTCAAGCATGGCAGCCGCCATCTACATGCCCGGTCTCAATCTGGAGTTGTTTAGAGTTTTTCTGTTTATCAACGGATTTGCCGCCGGCACCATGGCCATCAGCTATGCTTTAATCAAAGAACACAATGCCGGTAACGGGTCAGGTGCCGCCATGGGGCTGGTCAATATGATGGCGGTTGCAGGTGGTGCCATATTTCAGCCCATTGTCGGAATTCTGCTCGACAGCCAGTGGCGCGGTGTTTTGGTGGACGGTGCCCGCATCTATTCACAAGACGCTTACGCCAATGCCTTCCTTCTTCTGCCCACACTGTATTTCGGTAGCCTGGTGTTTGGTCTGTGCATCAAGGAAACCCATGGGCGGCCGGTTTTTAAAGCGAGGTAGCCGCTCGTGCCGCCTGATCATACTGACCCGACAAGGCCCGCAACAGACCGGCGAGCCGGGTTAGATCTTCGCGGTTTATATTGAGGCTTTCGAGCGAGGAGATAAGACATCTTTCGCGAATATCGCGGTAACGCTCACACGCCTTTTTGCCTTCTTCAGTGGTTTGGGAATATTTTTCCTTGCCCTGCCGGGTTGAGGCGATAAACCCGGATTTTTCCAGTTTTTTAAGAGCGTAAGTTACCGTATGCGTATCTTCCAGATTGAGCATTAAACAGATATCGGCCAGACGCTTGGCGCGGGCGCGGTGATTGACAACATGCAGCACCAGCACATCCAGAGAGCTCAAATCCGCGACACCACTTGCCGTCATTGCCCGCACGCACCAGCGCTGATAGGAATTGACCGCAAT
>CAZJUF010000330.1:0-3570 GCA_964549055.1 uncultured Hyphomicrobiales bacterium
TTTGCCGAAATGGCGCAGATTATGCCATCGCTCAACAACATCACCTGGGAGCGGCTGGAGCGTCAAGGCTCGGTAACTTACCCGTGCGACGGGCCGGATCAGCCCGGCAATGAAATCGTCTTTGGCAATGGCTTCCCGACCAAGACGGGACGCGCCAAACTTGTGCCTACCAACATTGTGCCGCCTGATGAATTGCCCGATGCCGACTTCCCCATGGTACTGACCACGGGCCGTATGCTGGAACACTGGCACACAGGCTCAATGTCCCGGCGCGCCACAACGCTCGACACGCTTGAGCCCGAAGCAGTCGTCTGCCTCAATCGCCGTGACCTGGTAAAACTCAACCTGTTCGCCGGTGATGAAGTCAAGGTCGAAACCCGGCGCGGAACCGTGCGCCTCAAAGCCCGTCAGGACCGCGACGTGCCTGAAGGCATGGTCTTTATCCCCTTCTGCTTTGCCGAAGCAGCCGCCAATATTCTCACCAACCCGCAACTTGACCCCTATGGCAAAATCCCGGAGTTCAAGTTCTGTGCGGCGCGGATTTCTCCGGCAGTGGAGGCGGAGGCGGCTGAGTGAAGTGAAAATTCGGGGTGTTATTCATATTGAACCGAGATGGATATCTCGACATATGTCCATGCGCAGCAGTACAATCTCAAAGCGTCAATCCCGCCTTATTGGCAGTGATCAGGCTGCTTCGATGGCGAAGAAAAAGCAGGAAGGTTGTATTTAATGTCTGCTGGTTCAAACCCGCCAAAATCCGTTGCAGAATTCATCGCTGGCGAAAGCTCGAAAAGCCTGTTGCATTTTATCATCTGCGACAATGTTGATGATGGCAAATCGACCCTGATTGATCGCCTGTTTTTTGATGCGGAGATTGATTTTTCGCTGTTGCCGGACGGGCTGAATGCGGAGCGTGATCAGGGCATTACCTTAGATGCCACCTATCGATATTTTTCCACTGATACGCGAAAATTCATCGTTGCCGACACGCCCGGTCACCAACAATATACCCGCAATATGGTGCCGGCTGCGTCAACCGCTGATCTCGCCATTTTGCTGGTGGATGCGCGCAAAGGTATTGTCAACCAAACCAGGCGTCATGCCTATCTTCTGTCTGTGATGGCAATCAAACATATTGTCCTGGTGATTGATAAAATCGATCTTGCGGATTATTCAGCCGAGGTATTTGAGGCGATTGACCGCGATTTCAAAAGTTTTGCTGAGCTTCTCGGTTTCACTACCATAAAATCCATCCCAACATCGGCTCTCAAAGGCGACAAACTTATCGAAACAAGCGATAATATGGAGTGGTACAAAGGCCCGGCCCTGCTGCCCTATCTCGAGAAGATTGAAATTGATGGCGAAGATTTCAATTCTTTGCGATTTCCAGTGCAGTCGGTCAATCGGGTTGGTTCCAAATCTCCCGGATTTTCGGGAACCATTCGCGGCGGCTCAATTTCCATCGGTGATGAGATCATGGTCACCTCGTCTTTGAGAAAAAGCCGGGTGGCGGACATTGTCACTATCGATGGCAATCTGACACGCGCCAACACCGGCGATGCCGTCACAGTGGTTTTGGAAGATGAAATTGACATCGGTCGCGGTGATATGCTGGCGCGCCCGGGAGACCTGCCGCACAGCAGTGACCAGTTTCAGGCCAGGCTTATCTGGATGCATGATGAGGCTTTGTTGATCGGGCGGTCGTATCAACTCAAAATCGGAACCCAGGTCTCAAATGTTCAGATCACAGATATCAGGCACGTCATAAATGTAAATACTCTGGAACATCTGGCCGCGCGCGTGGTGGAAAACAATGAGATTGCGACTTGTAATTTCTCCACCTCAAAACCGATTTTCTTCGATGCTTACAGCGACAACCGGGCGACGGGTTCTTTCATCCTGATTGATCGATTGACCAAGGCAACCGTTGGTGCCGGGATGATTGATTTCAGCCTGCGCCGGGCCGATAATCTGTCGTGGCAATCGTTTGACACCGACGCCAGCGCGCGCGCAAGCATGAAGGGGCAGGTTCCCAAAATTCTATGGTTCGTCGGACTTTCAGCTTCAGGCAAATCGACCATTGTCGATATCATTGACCGCAAACTTATCGCCAGGGGTGTACATACGTATATTCTTGATGGTGATAATGTGCGCCACGGCCTCAACCGGGATTTGGGTTTTACCGATGCTGACCGGGTCGAGAATATTCGCCGCGTCGCTGAAGTTGCCCGATTGATGGCAGATGCCGGGCTGGTGGTTCTCGCATCCTTCATTTCGCCATTTATACGCGAGCGTAAACTGGCGCGTGAAATCGCCGGGGATCTTGATTTTCACGAGGTCTTTGTCGACACGCCTCTGGAGATATGTGAAGCGCGCGACCCCAAGGGCCTTTATGCCAAGGCACGCAGCGGTGATCTGGCCAATTTCACCGGCATAAGCTCACCGTTTGAAGCACCCGTTAGCCCGGACTTGTGCCTTCCCGGTGCTGACACATCGGCGGAAGAACTCGCCGATATGGTCATCGAAAAATTCAAATTGTGATTTAACACCCTTTAAATTGCGGTGGCCGTTTTTCGAGGAAGGCGGTTCTGCCTTCTATGTAATCTTGCGATGCAAAGGCTTCATCGACCAGTTGCTGGCACTTTTCAAGATCGCGATCATTTTCGTCCTGTCCAATTGTTGAAATAATGAATTTCATCGATTTAACCGTCAGAGGAGCATTGGCGGCAATTGTTGCGGCGTAATCGGCGACAAAATCTTCAAGCTCTTCTGCCACTATTACTTTTTGCACGATACCGGTTTTGATCGCTTCGCCACTGTCGAGAATGCGACCCGTGAAGGTTATATCGCAGGCAACGCCTGAGCCAACGGCCGCAACCAGACGTTTGAGACCATAGTACGGGTATCCCAACCCAAGTTTGGCAGCGGGCAGGCCAAATTTCGAGCTTTCGGAACAAAACCGCAAGTCGCAACACAGAGCCAGAGCAATGCCGCCACCGATACAATAACCGTTGATCATGGCAATCGTCGGTTTTGGAACTGCGGCAATGTAATCGTAGACCTGTTTTACGCGGGCATTGTAGTGAAGGACGGCTTCGCGACTGCCGCGCTCCTTATCGAACTTGGAAATATCGGCACCCGACACAAAAGCTTTGCCACCCGCACCGCTCATGACAATGACGCGAATGTCATCATCATCAACAAACTGCTGAAGAACCGCCTCCACACCATCCCACATTTCCAGAGAAACCGCATTATGACGTTCAGGATTATTGAACGTCAAATAACCGATACCATCGGCCTTCCTCGAAAGAATTTTTTCCATGCTCAATCTGTCTCCTAAATAATTTTACGGTTTCTAAAGTCGTCTATCTGATCATCCGAAATTCCCAAGTCTGTCAGTATCTCGTCCGTCTGTTGCCCACGTTCGGGCGGGCCAACGGTAAAATCGCTGGGGGTGCGGGACAGGTGTACCGGCTGGGCTATCATTTTGGTCTGGCCGAACGCATGGGTTAAAATGTCTTTGGCAAGGCCGAGGTGTTCGACCTGGGGGTCGGAAAAAACACCTGC
>CAZJUF010000331.1:0-3569 GCA_964549055.1 uncultured Hyphomicrobiales bacterium
CATGTTCATAAAGATGCCGCATCACCGGCTTGGCACCTTCGGGATCATTGAATTCCAACCCCATGATGACGCCGTTCTGGCGAATACCGGTGAAAAAATCATGGTAAAGTGCCTGAATATCATCGAGCCCTGCACGGATGAAATCGGAGATGTACCCGACCATGGAAGCAACTTCGGGTCGCTGGGTGATTTCGAGCACTTTCAACGCGACAATACAGCCAAGCTCGGCCCCGCCAGCGGTTGACATATGGGCAAAACCGTCCTGTTTGAGCCATTGTCCGGCGCGCTCGTTGACGACACAGCACGAGATCGGATACATGCCGCCGGTAATGCCCTTGCCAATCACCATAATGTCTGGTGTTACACCATATTTTGTGATGCCCCAGAGTTCACCGGTACGCATGAGGCCGGTTTGCACTTCGTCAGCGATATAGAGGGCATCGTAGCGTTCGCACAGGCTTTTGACCGCGGGCAGATAGCCCTCGTGCGGCATCGGAAAGCCGTAGGTTGCCGGGATTGTTTCCATAATGATGGCGGCAACGTCCTTACCCTTTAGAGCCTCTTCGATGGCATCAAGGTCATTGAACGGCACCTGAATAAATTCACCAACTGTGTCTTCGGACAAAAATGTCTTGGAAAAGCGTTCATCGCCGGTTTTGACCGCGAGACCGGAATGGCCGTGATAGGCCTTGATGATCGAGACAATCTTGCGCTTTTGGGTGGCGTGACGGGCGGATTTAATTGCCAGTTCAACCGCTTCTGCACCGCCTGCACCATAGATCGTGTATTGCAACCCGTCCGGCGTACACTTGGCCAATGCCTCGGCCAGAGCCGTGCGCGCGAGTGCTGGAAAGTGATGATTGCCCATGTCAAAGCGTTTGGCACCGGCATTGAGGACTTCTATGAGTTCGGCATTGCGATGACCAAGATTGTAGGTGCCGCCATTGAGGTGAACATCAATCAGACGTTTGCCATCCATGTCATAGAGGCAATAGCCTTCGCGGCGGTCGATCACCAGATCAACACCGACATCCTGCCAAAACTGGGTTTTATTGGGATTCCAGAAGGTTTTCGACTGCTCCAGAAATTCCAGTTTTTCGATACTCAAAAGACTACCCTCTCATTATGTTGAGCATGCCTGAGATGCCTGTTAAGCACTTGACACATAGGGATATAAACTTGACAGGGTTGGATGGCAGATTGCGTGCGACAAAGGCTGATGCTGTGTCAAATGTAAATGTTTTACTGTCAAGTGAGGCGCTCTTTAACGTTGTATTCTTGAGTGAAAGATAAAGGTGCCAGGAACAATATATGTCTGCATTTGACGCGCTTTCTCATGAAGAACAGTTGATATGCCTGCAACATCTTGCAGAGGCCTCTCTTGCCCGTTTTGCACTGCCTGCGGGCTCAACCGCCCGCATGATCAACCTGTCAGAAAATGCAACCTACAGGATCGATGCTCCTCATTCACAGCAATGCTGGGCCTTGCGGGTTCATCGTGAAGGATATCATTCGAAAAACGCCATCGCCTCGGAACTTGCCTGGGCCAAAGCCTTGCGGGCAAGCGGGACTGCCATAACACCGGCAGTTGTAGCAGGTCTCGATGGTGAAGACATTCAAACGGTGAGCCATTCGAGCATGTCTAACCCCCGCCATGTGGTGCTGTTTGAATGGGAAAGTGGCATTGAGCCTTCCGAGGAAGAAGATGATTTGCGCGCACCTTTCGAGGTGCTGGGAGAAACGGCTGCGCGTATGCATGCGCATGTTAAATCATGGGCATTGCCGCAGGGTTTTGAACGCCTTACCTGGGATTTTGACACCTCCCTGGGGGCTAATCCTCATTGGGGGCGCTGGCGCGATGGCATGGGGCTGGATGTTGAGCGCATCGAGCTGTTTGGCGAAACCGTCGATTTGATTGAGCATCGATTGGCGGAATTTGGAAAATCATCGAAGCGTTTTGGCCTGATACATTGCGACATGCGACTGGCAAACCTGCTTATTGATGGTGACACTACCAAAGTTATTGATTTTGACGACTGTGGGTTTAGCTGGCTGATGTATGACTGCGCGACAACGGTGTCGTTCTTTGAAACCCGGCCCGAAGTACCCGACCTGCTCAAATCCTGGGTCAAGGGCTATCGTAAAATCATCGATTTACCTCGGCAAGATGAAGCGGAAATCCCCACCTTCGTCATGTTGCGAAGATTGCTGCTGGTAGCCTGGATTGGCTCGCACCCGGAAACCGATCTCGCCCAGTCGATGGGGGTGACATACAGTCGCGAAACCGATGCCTTGTGTCGAAGGTATATTGCAGATTTCAGCTAAATGAGCGCCAACCCTTGATCCCGCCCGCTCTGGTGTGCAAAGATTATCGCTTAACAAAGAATATAACTTTGTAATCAAGCCTGGGGGTGAAGCGTGAATATTGCTACCCACTATCTCGAACGACCGGTTTGCGGGCAAAGTGTTGCCGGCTCAAACCCTGCTGTGCTTGCGGCTGCTGCCACCGGTATGGTTGAGTTCATCGAGAAAATGGGCGGTGATGTTGATCGTACCTTTGGTCACGCCGGTATTGCCCCGGAAATGGCGGGCGAGCCTACCTTGAAGTTGAGCCTGTCTTCGTTTTGCCGTTTGTTTGAAGAAGCTTCACGGATATCCAGGCACGATAATTTCGGCCTGTGGTTTGGCAATCAGTTTTCACCAAAAGACTTGGGCCTGTGGGGCTATGCTGCAATTTCTTCGCCCACATTAGGCGTTGCACTGGCAAATCTGGTGGGGCTGTTTCGTTATCATCAAGAATCGTCGATCATGTCGCTGTGTGAAGATGACAGTGGGTTGATGCGGCTGGAATATCAAATTCAAGCGCCCGATATTATCGAGCGCCGTCAAGATGCCGAGCTTTCTCTTGGTATGTTTTTAAACGTCATACGCGAAGGCTGTGGGGCGAGCTGGATACCTGAAGAAGTTCATTTTGAACACGCCAAACCGGAAAACTGGAAAGATCATGAAGCCGCCTTTTCCGCGCCGGTGTATTTTTCTCAACCGGTGAACGCCCTGTTGTTCAAGCCCGATACAATGACACGCTCAATGCCGGGTCGCGATCTGACGTTGATGACGATTATGCAGACGTGTCTGGAAACTGTGGGTAAGGAAAACGACCAGCCGGTATCTTTGATAGGGCGTATACAGAACACCATCCGCACGCAATTGCCCGATGGTTATCCCTCAATGGAGCAGGTGGCTTTAAGTTTAAAATTATCACCTTCCGTCATTCGGCGTGAATTAGCCCATGAAGGTTTGGCTTACAAGGACCTGATTGAAACCACCCGGCACGAATTGGCGCTGATGTATATCAAGCAACGCCATCTGCCGTTTTCGGAGATTGCTTTTCTGCTGGGGTATTCAGAACTCAGCGCCTTTTCGCGCGCCGTACGCCGCTGGACCGGCGTGTCGCCGCGACAGTTGCGGGCGCAGTTTAGCAACTCTAAGAGCTCTTAAAAATTCCTGGCCAGCGGCCACCCCCTCATCCGACCGCTACGCGGCCACCTTCTCCCGCAAGGGGAGAAGGG
>CAZJUF010000332.1:0-3567 GCA_964549055.1 uncultured Hyphomicrobiales bacterium
GGACCGTGGCGGCATTGGGAGCAGACCCGCTTGCCCCGCCTCCGCCTCCTCCAATTGAAGTTTACCCTGAAGTGTCGAGTTGCATATATGTGCGCGGTGATGTGGGTATTACGACCTATGAACGCCCTGATTTTGTCAAAAACCTGCCAGGCGGAGCGATCAGCACGGCCCTTGGCGAAGACATGAAAGACACCCTTGTGGCCGACATTGGCATTGGTTGCCAGTATACCGAAAACCTGCGCGCCGATGTGACACTGGGATATCGCAGCAAATCCCGGGTGCAAGACGACTTCAACAGCCTCGATGCAAAATTCAGCGCAACCACCTTATTGGTAAATGCCTATTATGACATCGGCAATTTTAACGGTTTCACACCTTATATCGGTGCCGGTATCGGTATTTCCAGAAACAAACTGACAGATATCAGATTGCCTGCGACTTCATCAAGCGGGTCCAAAACAAGTTTCGCTTATGCGTTGCATGCCGGGGTCAGTTATGACGTCAGTGAAGCTTTGGCGATTGATGCAAGTTATCGCTATATCGATCTGGGAAAAGGCAAATCCGGACCTGATGTCATGGATGTCGACAAACTGGTCGGCCATGATTTCCGCATTGGTCTACGCTATCGCTTTCTCGATTAAGCGAAAAAACCAGACAGCAAAAAAATCAAACCCTGACGGTTCTCCGCCAGGGTTTTTTTGTATCTTTGGTGTCATGTCCCAGATTTGATTTCATAAATCGGTTGACAATAAGCCGCTGGTTGATTACCCCCGCAGTGGGCCACCGCTCCCCAACGAGCGGCTTCTATCTGTGAGGATAGCTAATGACAGATATTACCAAACCGGTCGCCAGACCGGATAATCCGCGTTTTTCTTCCGGGCCTTGTGCCAAACGTCCTGGCTGGACGACCAATCATCTCGAACATGCATATCTAGGCAGGTCGCACCGTTCCAAAACCGGTAAGGCATTGCTGAAACGTGCCATTGATGAGACAAAATCTCTTTTAAAAATTCCCTCCGATTATCGTGTGGCCATTGTGCCTGCTTCTGATACCGGGGCGGTCGAAATGGCTTTGTGGTCGCTGTTAGGCGCCAGAGGCATTGATGTGCTGGTGTGGGAGAGTTTTGGTGCAGGCTGGGCCAGCGACATCAAAAATCAGCTAAAACTCGACAATGTGCGCGTTCATGAGGCGGGTTACGGCGAGTTGCCGGATCTGAGCGCTGTGGATTTCAACAATGATGTGGTGTTCACCTGGAACGGCACGACTTCAGGCGTGCGGGTGGCAAATGGCGACTGGATTGCTGAAGATCGCCAGGGGCTGACGATTTGTGATGCAACTTCCGCTGTTTTTGCGCAAAATCTCGACTGGCCAAAGCTGGATGTGGTGACGTTTTCCTGGCAGAAAGTTCTGGGCGGGGAAGGGGCGCACGGCATGTTAATTCTGTCGCCGCGCGCGGCTGAACGCCTTGAAACCTATGTACCGCCATGGCCGTTGCCGAAGGTATTCCGCCTGACCAAGGCTGGAAAATTGATTGAAGCCATCTTTACCGGGGCCACTATCAATACGCCGTCGATGTTGTGTGTTGAGGATTACCTCGACACTTTAGAGTGGGCGCGAAAAATTGGTGGCCTTGAGGCCCTTGTGGCGCGGGCCAATGACAATGCGAAAGTTATAGGTGAGTGGGTTGAGCGCACATCTTGGGTAGAGTTTCTCTGTGATCAACCGGAGTTGAGATCAAATACGTCAGTTTGTCTTAAGATTACCGATGACCGGGTGGCGTCGTTATCGCTGGAACAGCAACGCGACTTTACCAAGAAAATAACCCAGCTGCTTGATGATGAAGATGCTGCATTTGATATTGGTGGCTATCGTGACGCACCGCCGGGTTTGCGGATCTGGGCCGGTTCCACGATTGAGGCTGATAACCTCAAAGCCCTGACGCCGTGGCTGGACTGGGCGTTCGCCGCAACAGTTGCAGACCTGTAGAAAATTCCCTCTATTTTGGAGATTAAGATTATGGCACCCAAAGTGCTTATTGCAGATAATTTAAGTGAAAAAGCCGTGGCCGTTTTTAAGCAGCGCGGTATTGAATTCGATATTAAAACCGGTCTCGACAGAGATGGTATTGTTGAGATTATCGGGGATTACGCAGGTCTGGTTGTTCGCTCTTCCACCAAAGTCACCGAGAAAGTTATCGCGGCGGCAACTCAGTTGAAAGTCATTGGTCGCGCTGGTGTGGGAGTTGATACCATTGATGTTAACGCTGCCACGGCCAAAGGCATTATTGTCATGAACACGCCTTTTGGCAATTCCATTACCACGGCCGAACATGCGATCTCGCTGATGTTAGCCCTGGCGCGCAAAATCCCTGCTGCTGATCAATCCACCCAGGCTGGAAACTGGAACCGAAACGGGTTTATGGGGGTTGAGGTAACCGCCAAGACGCTTGGTATTATCGGCTGCGGCAATATCGGCGCGATTGTCGCCGACCGGGCGCTGGGGCTGCGCATGAAGGTGATCGCCTTTGATCCGTTCCTGTCGGTTGAACGCTCGGTTGAACTGGGAGTGGAAAAAGTTGAGCTTGATGACCTTCTAGCGCGGTCAGATTTTATAACCCTGCACACACCGCTAACCGACAAAACGCGCAACATCATTGATGCTGCCGCACTCAATAAAATGAAAGCCGGAATGCGGATTATCAATTGCGCACGCGGTGGGCTTATCGTTGATGAAGCCCTTAAAGCAGCCCTTGAAGCTGGCCATGTAGCCGGTGTTGCACTTGATGTCTATGCCCAGGAGCCGCCAACAGATCATATGTTGTTTGGCATGGAAAACGTTGTCTGCACACCACATCTGGGAGCATCAACTTCTGAAGCTCAGGTCAATGTGGCCATTCAGGTGGCTGAACAGGTTTCGGATTTTCTGCTCGAAGGTGCGGTTTCAAATGCCATCAATATGCCGTCGATTTCGTCAGATGAAGCAACCAAACTGCAACCTTATGTGAAGCTGGTGCAGCAACTGGGATTGTTTGCCGGCCAGCTGACCGAGACGGGTCTGTGCAAAATAAGGCTGGAATATGCGGGCGAAGTGGCTGAGATGAATACCAAAGCTTTGACGGCGACAGCTTTGGCAGGCATCCTGCAACCCCTGCTCGAACACGTTAATCTGGTCAATGCGCCGGTGATAGCCAAGCAGCGCGGTATTCAGATTGAAGAAGTGACCCGGCCGACATCAGGCGCCTATGGAACCTATGTGCGCTTGACAATTACCACGGACAGACAGGAACGTTCTGTTGCCGGAACAGTGTTTCGTGACGGCAAGCCGCGTATTATTCAGGTCAAGGGCATTAACATGGAAGCCGAACTCGGACCCCATATGCTCTATATCACCAACAATGACAAGCCCGGTTTTATCGGCACTTTAGGGGCGGCACTGGGGGACGCGGGCGTCAATATCGCAACGTTTCACCTCGGCAGGCTCGAACAAGGTGGCGATGCAATCGCCCTGATTGAGGTCGACGATGAAGTGCCGGCAAACGTGCTTGAGGCAGTATCTAATCTTCCCCA
>CAZJUF010000333.1:0-3524 GCA_964549055.1 uncultured Hyphomicrobiales bacterium
TTGTCCCGGGGATCCATTCCTCAAAACCCTCGACCAAAATCCAGTATCAGTTTTTTCGAAAACTCAGTGGTATGGAGCCCCGGGACCAGCCCGGGGATGACGGAGGAGGGTTAATCAATCCGACCTCGCTCTATTCTTTGCGGCGGATATCCTGAATGGCCTGCTCGAGTGCCTGCAAAAAGTCTGACCGGTCTCGTTTGCTAAACGCCTTATTGTAGCTTTTCAAATCACTGGTTTCACGCAGATCACTCATCAGATTTCGCATCGCCAATGCCATGCCAATCGATGCTTGCGTAAAGGGTTTTCCCGTTGGGCCAATCACCTGAGCATTTTTTTTGAGACACCTGTCGGCCAGTGGGATATCGGCGGTAATGGCGATGTCGCTATCGGTAATATTATCAGCAATCCAGTTGTCAGCTTCGTCAGGCCCGTCAGCCACCACCACCTGGCGGATAAGCGGATTGCGCTCAATGCGCATGCCTGAGTTTGAGACCACATGGACAATAAGATTATGGCGCTCGGCAACACGGTAAACTTCAGATTTGACCGGGCAGGCATCGGCATCCACATAGATCTCGGTCACAATTGAGCCCCTAGTTCCTCACGCAGCATTTCAAGTTCGAGCCATTGCTGTTCCAACGTCTCCAGCTCCTGTCGAGTTGCACTTAAACCATCGACGACCTGTTGAAAACCGGAAGGATCGCGGCTGAAGAAATCTCCATCGCTGAGTTTTTCATCCCCCGCAACAATGTCTGATTCCAGCTTGGAGATTTTGCCGGGCAGGGTTTCAAGCGCATGTTTTTCCTTAAACGACAGTTTGCGTTTGGATGCAGCCGCACTGGTTGAAGGAGAAGAATTTGGTTGAGATCGGGATTTTTCCGGCTTTGAAATTTTGCCGCGCTGGCGCACCATATCACTATAGCCACCGGCATATTCCGTCCATTGACCATCGCCCGCACCATAGATGACTGAGGTTACCACCCGGTCGAGAAAGTCACGGTCATGGCTCACCAGAATAACCGTGCCGGTATAATCGCTGAGCATTTCCTGCAACAAATCAAGCGTTTCGAGATCGAGATCATTGGTAGGCTCATCCAGCATCAGCAGGTTTGATGGCTTGGCCAGCGCGCGCGCCAGCATCAGGCGGCCGCGCTCCCCGCCCGACAGTTTCGATATGACAGTACGGGCCTGTTCGGGCTGAAACAGGAAATCCTTCATGTAACCGATGACGTGCTTGGGCCCGTCGGGCAGAATAATCATGTCTGAGCCACCGCCGGTTAAAGCATCGCGCAGGTTGAGGTTGGGATCAAGACTTTCACGCGCCTGATCAAGTGTCAGCATTTCAACGTTGGTGCCAATTTTGGTTGAGCCTGCATCGCACGGTTTCAAACCGGCAATGATGTTCAAAAGTGTGGTTTTACCCGACCCATTAGGCCCGACAATTCCAATGCGGTCGCCACGGGTAATCTTGATGGAAAAATCATCGATGATGGAGCGTGAACCATATGACTTGGACACATTTTTGGCTTCAATAACGATTTTTCCCGATGTCCCGCCTTCGTGAGCCACCATCGCCACATTGGCTTTGACACGCGATTGGTCAGTGCGTGATTTCATCCGGTCGGAGCGCAGGGTGGCCAGTTCCTTCACTCGCCTGACATTGCGTTTGCGCCGTGCCGTCACCCCGTGCACAATCCAGTGTTCTTCACGCTTGATTTTGCGATCGAGTTTATGGGCGTCACTGTCTTCTTGTTCCAGCAATTCATCGCGCCAGGCTTCAAACTTGCCAAATCCTTGCGCCAGTTGCCGGGTTTTGCCGCGATCAAGCCAGACTGTGCCGCGCGACAGGTTTTCCAGAAACCGCCGGTCATGGCTGATCAAAATCATCGCCGAGCGCATTTCTTTCAACTCGGTCTCGAGCCATTCAATCACCGGCAGATCAAGATGATTGGTAGGTTCATCCAGCAACAGAATATCAGGTGCCGGTGCCATCGCCCGGGCCAGTGCCACCCGGCGGCCTTCACCACCGGAAAGCTGGTCGAGTTCTTCGGTGCCCACAAGGCCAAGTTGTCCCAGCAGGTATTGCGCCCGGTAGCTGTCATCACCCGGCCCAAGGCCCGCTTCCACGTAGTCCAGAGCGTTTGCAAAACCTGAAAAATCAGGCTCCTGCGGCAGATAACGGATTGTTGTCCCCGGCTGCACAAAGCGCCTGCCGCTGTCAGCCTCAACCAGACCGGCGACAATTTTCAACAATGTCGATTTGCCTGAGCCATTGCGTCCGACCAGACACAGGCGTTCGCGTTCAAAGATGGCAAGTTCAGCCCCTTCAAGCAAAGGAGTGCCGCCAAAAGTCAGGTGTATGTTCTGTAACGTCAATAAAGGTGGAGCCATGCACGCTCGTATATCGCTTCCCACACCAATTGTCACCCGTCATCAAACCAGTAATTGAGGTTGGGACCACTTAAGGGGTAATGTGGGTGAAAACAATTATGAAAAGGCATCTCTCATGGGTTTTAAACCGGCATCACAAGCATTGGCAGGAATACGGGTTCTTGATTTAACCCGGGTAAGATCGGGGCCGACGTGTGTGCGTCAATTGGCAGATTGGGGCGCTGATGTTATTAAAATAGAAGTGCCTGAAGCCCTCGAGCCCGATGGCGCTCTTGGTGCGCCGCGCCACACCAGTGATTTCCAGAACCTGCACCGCAATAAGCGTTCGCTGACTTTGAATTTGAAAGAAGGTGAGGGGCTTGAAATCCTGATGAAGCTGGTTGAAACCGCTGATGTTGTGGTCGAGAATTTCCGGCCCGATGTCAAACACCGTCTCGGACTGGATTATGAGGCTCTAAGTGCCCGCAATCCCCGGATCATCCTCGGCAGCATTTCAGGTTTCGGGCAAACCGGGCCTTACGCCAATCGTCCCGGATTTGATCAGATTGCCCAGGGAATGGGCGGATTGATGTCAATTACCGGCGCACCGGGTGAAGGGCCGATGCGCGTTGGCATCCCGGTAGCCGATCTTTGTGCCGGTCTTTTTTGTGCCATGGGAATTCTCACCGCTTTGCTTGAGCGCCATACGTCAGGCATGGGCCAGTGGGTGCAGTCTTCTTTGTTGGAAGCGCAGGTTTTTATGCTGGATTTTCAAGCCGCTCGCTATGTAATGAGCGGTGAAATCCCTCAACAGGCGGGCAATAATCACCCCACCTCCCTCCCCACCGGGGTGTTTGCCACCAGCAACGGCCACATCAATATAGCGGTTGCCGGTGAAGTGATCTGGCTGCGTTTTTGCAAAACTATGGACAAGCAAAGCTGGGCGCAGGACGCACGCTTTGTCGATGGTCCCAAACGCCTGGAAAACCGCGATCAGCTCAATCAGGAAATTGCTGACGTGATTTCGACAAAAACCAGCGGCCACTGGGTCGATTTGTTCTCGGAAGCCGGAATTCCAGCTGGTCCGATTTATGACATGGCAGGTGTTTTTTCCGACCCCCAGGTCGAACACCTCGGCCTTGCCAAAGACATTT
>CAZJUF010000334.1:0-3514 GCA_964549055.1 uncultured Hyphomicrobiales bacterium
CGGCGCCACCTTCTCCCGCAAGGGGAGAAGGGAAGAAACTGGACTCAAACCCTTCTCCCCTTGCGGGAGAAGGTGGCAGCGAAGCTGACGGATGAGGGGTTACACTTTAAGAACAACTCATCAATATTTTTTCACAATTGCCAGCATTTCCTGAATATCTGCCTGCGACATCTTTCCGATGTTTGCCGACAATCTGTTGGCCATTTCGCAAGTGTTTGGGCTGAGGCGGGATGTATCTATGGTGACGCGGGGGTGTGACAGGGCAGCCAGGCGTTCAAGGTTTTCAGCTTCATCCCAGATCACATTGAAATGAGCAATGATGCGCTGGATTAAATACCAGCTGGGTCGACTGCGCTGGCCGTGTTCGAGTGCGGATAGATAAGCGCTTGATACGCCAATTGCCTGGGCCAGGTCTTTTAGTGACATGGCTTTGGCTTTTCGGAGTTCTCTTAGTTTTGCTCCAAAAGGTGTCATTGTTTCACCCTATTTTTTTCGCCGCAAGCGAACATACAATGCGCCGCCGCCGCCGTGTCTGGGATGGGCCGGCTGATAGCCGATAACCAGTTCTCTCAGATCAGGTTCACTCAGCCATTGCGGCACACACCGCATCAAGATGCCGGTGCGCTCGGGCGTATGTATCACATCAAAACTGTGCAACGTATGGCGCGCGATGCCTTCGCCACCCTTGCCGGTGATGACCAGCACCGTGCGGTGGTGGCGAGACTGGGCATTGAACAAAAACGAGCGTAAAATCTGGTGCGCTGCGGCTTGGGTTTTACCATGAAGATCAAGGCGCGCATCTATTTCCACCTGCCCGCGGCCGAGTTTTCGTTTCATGGCTCTGTCAACGCCCAGGACAGGTGCGGTGCCTGGGGTGGCCGGGCGCTGCGGTGTATAGGAGGGTGTGGAAGGTAACCGGGTGGGTGGTTTTTGGGTCAGGGGTGTTTGTGAATTTTTGAGCGACACTGATTTTCCTGCGGTTTTTGGGCGCTTTGGCGGTTCAGGACGCCTTTTCAGTGGTTCGGCTGTGTCGCTGACCTGTTTCCACACGATGCGGTCTTCGGCATTAAGGTGATCATTGGTATTGCTGTCTTTTTTCCCAGACATCTGATCAACGCTGAAATTTTGCCGCCAGGCGTTTTGGCAGTAGTAAAAACAGTTTGCCGGGTTGTTGCATTTTTCCCGCTGCATCTCCCGCATCCTTGCCCGAGCCCCAGTATATATCACCCCTGATCGCCCCTTTGATCGCCGAGCCCGTGTCCTGGGCTATCATCAATTGTTTAAAGGCGATGAGTTTACCGGATTTTACATCAGGAATTTCAGTCTCGAGCCAAAACGGCAGACCATAGCCATGAATAGACTTATCAATAGCGAGGCTGCGCTTTTGTGCCAAAGGCACTCCTTGCGCACCAATAGGACCCAGTCGCGGATTGGTGTTTTTGAGCGGTTTGAAGAAAATAAAGGACTGGTTTTTTTGCATGACACGTGCAGCTTGCTGCGGATTTTTTAGGAGCCAGTGGCGGATTGACTGCATCGAAACATTTTGGCGGGCAAGAGCTCTTTGATTGATCAGAACTTTACCAATGGAGGTATAAGGCCGGCCGTTTTTGGCGGCAAAGCCAACACGCAGCATTTTGCCATTTTCAAGGAACAGTCGGCCAGAGCCCTGCACATGAAGGAAAAACGCATCAACCGAATTTTTGAGATAGACAAACTCAAGCCCGCGGTTTTTCAGCGCCCCGTTTTCTATTTGTGCCCGGGTGAAATAGGCTTTACCACTGCGCCTCAGGTCTTTGGGTACACGATAAAGCGGGACGGAATATGCTTTCGAACGCTTCAGACTGGCCGCCAGCTCAGGTTCAAAATACCCGGTAAACAGACCTCTGTCATTACCGTTGATGAGCCAGGCAGGGACGAAGTTATGTTCAAAAAATTTGCGGGCGGCCTGGCGGTTTTTCGAAGCAACTTTTTTGGCCGCAGCACAGGCGCCTGACCAGTCGGAATATCTTCCGGTAAATCCCGGCCGCAATTTACTCTGACTGGTTTTCCCCATCACACGGCACGAGCGCTTAAAGGCAACCAGTGCTTTTTCATGCTGGTCGCGCTCCCATCCCGATAAATCAGCAAACCCGACAATATGAGCTTTCAGTTTTTTGTCCGGGGAGGTGATAAGTGGCATGTTTGCGTAGGCTTTTGCCAGCGGTGACAATGCCACCACCGTCAAAATTACGCTGAATATTCGTGTGGTTTTCATGCGCGCAACACCAACTGATTTTTAATTTAGACCGGAAAGCCCGACGTTTAGAAAAATTGATTACCAGAGAATTATCAATTTGCAGTTTCAGTCGATACCAGTTTCCAGTTCGGGTCACTTGCAGAGATATCACGCTCAAATGTCCAGATATCTGTAACTTCAGTTACCTTTTTGGGGTCACCATCGATGATTTTGCCATCAAGGTCTCTGGTCGAGGTGATGAGTTCACTGAGGAATTTAACCGTGAGGCGCACTTTCTTGGCTCGCAGGGAGGCATCGATGATATTTGCTTTTTCAATGCCGATAAAACTCGATTCCAAAACCTCACCACGATCTTCACGCTCACTGATGGCTTGATCGAAGCCTGCATAAACCTCGCGGTTTAACAATGATTTCAATGATTTCCGATCGCCCGCAGCAAAAGCCATAACGATCATTTCATAGGCAAACCTGGCACCATCGAGAAATTCTGTGGGATGAAAGGTCTCATCTTTTGCGGCTATTTTGCGTAACGTCTTGCCCAGCGCACTGTCGGCCGGGGCCACAGCATCAAAGGCCTTGTCATCTATAACAGTGGTCTGAACTTCGGTCTTGGCTTTTTGGGTTTTGCTGTTATTTGGCAAAGTGATTACATTGCCGTCATTGTCATTGCGGGCAACGGGGTTTTCTTCGCCCTCGGTCGAGGTGTAGGGATCATAGGGCTTGCGCTCGTTACCGGTTCGCCGCCCCAGAGCATTGCGAAGCCGCCAGAAGACGACGCCTGCTAAAACGAGGAAAAAAAGATTATAAATATCGAATGTCTCATTCATCGATCACCTGCCTGTCTGGTGCGGTTTTAGCCGACGGGAATTTATCTAAATCCGGCTTGTTCAATCTAATAGCGGGAAAATGTACGGCGAGCAATTTAAACTCACTCCAAACTATTGGATTTTACCGATACATTATGTTCATTGGTTGTATTTTACACATCTAATACTCATGTTGGAACTTAATTTCCAGATTTCCAGGAGCTTGCATTGAAATATTTGTTGTTTGGTGCCTTTGTCATCGTACCAATCGCCGAAATAGCCACTTTTATTCAAGTGGGTAATGTCATTGGCCTGTGGCCAACCCTTGGAATTATTCTGCTTACCGCCGTTTTAGGCACAGGATTGTTGCGATATCAGGGCCTTGCCACGCTCAATCAGGCTCAAACAGCCCTCAACGAAGGGGAATTGCCGCTTACGTCAGTCATTCACGGTGTGTTTCTTCTTGTTGCCG
>CAZJUF010000335.1:0-3482 GCA_964549055.1 uncultured Hyphomicrobiales bacterium
GCGGCATGGTGGTGAACACCCAGGTGTTGCATGAAAAAGCCACGGCACTCATTCATCAAGGCGAAAGCAAATTCCGGCTGTTGGCTGAAAATGCCACGGACATGATCACTTATCACAACCATCTTGGTCAGGTCCTGTTTTGCTCCGGTGCAGCGCTTCGATTTACCTCTCTTGGTGAGAAAGGGATTGTTCGAGACGGTTTTATCAATCTGGTTCACCCCGAAGACCGCGGCATATACCTGGAAACATTTTCCCGTGCGGCGACAAAAAATACGCTTGCCCAGGCTGAATTCAGGATGAAATCCAATCAATCCAGACCACAACAAACCCAAGGCAGCGAAGACCTGGCTCAATACAGTTGGGTGGAAATGAGATGCAAACCATTGGCGGATGAAGCAATCAGTGCGGGACAGGGCGATGAAATCGAGCCGGTACGCGTGGTGGCGGTGACCCGGGATATTTCCGAGTTAAAGGCCCAGCAGGTTGAGATTACACAAGCCAGGGACATTGCCGAGGAAGCCAGCGCAACCAAAACGCGGTTCCTTGCCAACATCAGCCACGAATTGCGCACGCCCCTGAATGCCATAATCGGGTTTTCCGACCTGTTGAAAGACAAACGCCTTAATAAAAACGTGACCTCGAACCAACGGGACTACATCAAGCTCATCCACCAAAGCGGCAACCATTTGCTGCTCGTGGTCAATGATTTGCTCGATATGTCGATGATTGAAGCGGGCAAACTGCGCTTCAGGTGTGAAAGTTTTGATGTGTCCGCTCTGATCACTTCAGTTGTAAGAATAATGCAGGTAACGGCTGACCAGCGCGGTATCAGAATTTCACAAAACCTCGATGAAGAGGTCTGTAATGTAACGGCTGACCGGCGCGCTGTGCACCAGATCCTGTTCAACCTCATATCCAATGCGGTGAAATTCAGCCATGAAGGCAGTGAAGTACGGGTATTTTTAAAAGCAACCAGCACGCAGATAACCCTTTCGGTTATGGACAATGGCATTGGAATTTCCCCCGAAGTAATTCCAAAACTGTGTCAGCCCTTCGTGCAGGCCGAAAGCAGCAATAGCCGGTCTTATGAAGGTGCCGGACTTGGATTGTCTTTAGTCGCCGGGTTCGTGGAGCTGCACGGTGGAAAAATCAATATCGCCAGCGAACTTGCCAAAGGAACGTGTGTCACCATCACCATTCCGCGTCACCACCAGGATCAAAATTCGAATTCTGATGCCGAGCCCGAAAGTGCCATAGACGCGGGCGAAGGCTCAATCAGAAAGTCGGCATAAATACAGCTAAATCCTGTGCCAAAAACAGGACTGAAACCTAAACAACCAAAGTTATGCGTACAGGAAGCATGTTATGAGTATTGATAAACGAAATTTCGCCCTACCGGCTATTGTCGCCGTTGCCGCGGTGATCACCATTAATGCAGTTGTGAGCCAGGATGGCAAACACCCGGCACCATTGAACAAAAGCGGGTCGCACTCAAAAATCACCAAATCCGAAAAGCCAATTGTCAGCTCCAGAACCCTGCAAAGAAAGCCGCGCCCGGCAAAGACCGTAGCAGTCACGCCGCGCCCCAAGCCAAGGGCTGCAAAACCCACAGAGAAAAGTGATGCTATTGGTCAGTTACTACAGGCTGCGGAAAAAAATGAGAAAAAACCAACATCTGACAAGGTGGTTTTCCTTGATGAAAAGCGGATCCGGTTTGTTCAATCGAGATTGGCAAAACTCGGGTTTTTATCTGGACCGGTCGATGGCGTTTTCGGCGAACAGACCCGCGAGGCCATAAGAAGATTTGAAGGTAATCGCAAAATTCCGGTTACCGGAGAAATTTCACGCGCCCTTATCGAAGCCCTGCTGAGAAACGCAAGCTTCGCCAGCCTTAATCTAACCTGAGGGAACCTGATTTGTGGTTGGGCAGGGGGAGAGGGCTGGCCCGGAATTTCAGCTTATGAACAATTCATGGCACTTTGAATGTTGCGACTGAAAACAAAACTATGGGTGCAGGCACATCTGCGCCGGTGCAATGATGCGGGGCTACCCGCCATGTTGCTGCAAAAGGGCAATGAGGATGCTGGCAGTGTTTTCGTCAAATCCAATTTCCTCAACGGTACCGCCACCATTTATGGCGCTGCACCCGGTGGTGCCCATGACGAAAATGGTGAGAGAAGATGGTCGCAGCCGTTAGGTGCACACCCTCGTCCCGAAGCAGAGATTGACGCATATCTCGAGCGCCAGCGTGGCTATGACCCCGATTTCTGGGTGATAGAAATTGAAGACAGCCAGGGCCGGGTTTTTTTAGATAATGTGTTGAGTGAAGATTAAGAATTAGGCCGAAGCGCTTACCAGTGACTTTTCACCTTCGACAGCAGTGTCATCATCAGTTTCGCTGGCTTGCTTGCACACCCGCCAGAAGCGCAGGGTGCGCTGGGCTACGGGTAATTCAATGCGATCATAGAGGTTGATCAGCTTATAGGTTTCGTCGATGGATCGCGAGTTTCCTTGCGACAATGCCAGAAGGACGGAAGAAAAGGTCGCGCGATCAAACTGACTGGCTTTGCAGGCAACAGCCAATCCTTCTCCTGAGGCATCCTGAACCAGACGTTTGGCGGTATCGAGATCAATATCCGTCAGTTTGCCGAAGGCCAAAAGAAATTCCGTGAATTTATTCGAGCGAATAAGGGATACCAGAATGCTTTCTTTCAGCTTTCCTTTATCTTCGAGATCCTGAACGAACAATTCCGGTTTGCTCAAGATCCGTTTGCGCACTTTGCCTTTGCGATCAAACTTCGCCCGCACCGAAGACAGCATCTCATCAAGTTTTTCCGGTGCAATTTCCTTGGTCTGTTTCAGGATTTTCTGCTTCAGCTCCATCGACACCTGATCGAACATGCCTTGCATCATTTCGAATGGCAGATCGGGCCTTTCTATCAGGGGTGCCTGTATTTTTTCGTTGTCATGTGAACGTTCCACCACCCGCGCCATGGTCGTATGCGAGATGCGCGCACCGGTATTATTGACGACGCCTTCCAGCACCTGATCACTACCATGGCTCACCAGCGCTTCGGTCACAACCTCACTGATGTCGCTACGTCGCGTCATCGCCATAAGGTGGTCCTGAGATTTTGTCTTGGCAATTTCCACGAGGTCTTCATCGTTCAAAATCGAACTGCCCTCAATTATGGGCTTAGCGACCGAAATGTCGTCCTGGGCCAGTCGCATGATCAAATCGCGCGGCGCCGAGGCTTCACTGGAAAGACAGTTTGCCAGTTCTTCGCGAACTTCGCGCTCAAGATCAAAGGCGACCTTGCTCATGATATCGCCGAAATACTGGTTTTCAAGATCGCTGTAGCTTCCAGTATCTTCGAGGAAGATACTGGTGATTTCGCTCAATAAGTTACGCCGTTGATCGCTTCCAGACTCGTTGGCCAGATTCACCAATCTTTCCAGTCTGCTTCCACCTTGCGTCATTC
>CAZJUF010000336.1:0-3481 GCA_964549055.1 uncultured Hyphomicrobiales bacterium
GTGCGCTCAAACCGGTTCAAATCAGATGTCAGCCGGTTGTTTGCAAATTCTCTTTCTTCCACCGATCTGCTTTTACCACCGGGAATAAATGAACCTTTAAACCCCAGACTAACCGCAGCACCGACCAGCGTTGTCAGTGTTTTGTTCAAAACCCAGCGGGTGGGAAACCCGATCATCGGTGACACCAGCACCGCCCGGTTAAACCATTCACGATGATACAGTGATTTCAACACAATACTGGCCCCCATCGAATGGGCCAGAACAAAAAACGGCGGCGCACATTCGGGCAGGACCACGGTCTCGACGAAGGTCACCAGATCGCCATAATACTGATCAAAACTTTCAATATGACCCTTGCGTGGATTTTCCAGCACCCGTGGCGAGCGGCCCTGGCCGCGCCAATCCATCGCAGCCACCGAAAACCCGCGATCCAGCAGTTCTTTTATGACCTCAAAATACTTTTCTATAAACTCACCACGGCCGGTAAACAGACACACCGTGCCACGGCTGGTGCCATGGCGCGCAGGCCAGGTGGCATAGCGCAAACGCACCCCGTCGCGAGCTTCAAAAAAACCCGCCTGCGCCCCTCTGGGTGTCGGGTTTTTGTCGGTTTTAACAAGATCCATAATCAGGCTCGAAGCTCAATGTTTGCGTGTGTGATGTTCCAGCAGATCATTATAGTTCGCCGGGCTTAATGGAACCTGACTCGGCAACAAAAACAGGAACCTTAAAAAAGGCTCCTGTTTTTTGTCGATCTTTGGTCCGCTAAAACCTACCAGTAGGTTCTCCAGGCATTGCCGTAAGAATAACCGGGGGAATAACCGGGAGAATAGTTGCGAATAATTTTGCGTTTTACGATGCGCAGGTTGCAACCGTTAACTTTCAGTTTGACCCTGTATCCGCGCGGCGAAGTTGCTTTAGCCTTATAGATTTTGCCAATCTGGCGGATGCGGCGGATATCGTAAAACCCGCGGGCCCGAAGGGAACGCCTGACGGCACGTTTGCCAGCGATGTTACAAACATATGGCCGCTGATAGCCGTAGCCTCTGTTATATTTGTTTGGTTTTTTGTAGCCATAGCGATCAACATTAGGTCTGTGGCGTCTTGAATTGTAGCCGTAGGGCTGATGTACCCGGGTAAAACCGTTGCCGATTGTTATGCCTGAACCATTGCCAAATTGCAGTTCAAACTGAACGCCTGATTTATTTTTCTGGTAGTGACCGGCCTCGGCCTGGGCTTGAAAACCAACAGTGGCTGCAACCAGGGCTGTGAGAGCAATAAGTGTCTTTTTCATCGTTCGTCTCCTGTTTCAGTTGCAACTTGGGACCCGATGTCCTCAGCAACTTGAGACCAACCATAAAGCGAGCCACCTGAACCAAAGCAGAAGGCCTTGTTCATATTCGGTTCATCTGGCAAAAACTGAATATTTTGCGCCAAAATCGGCTGAAAATCACCGATTAAAATATAAATTATCTACTTTTTTCCTGAAAAAAAATCTTGAAACCGAAATTCCACCCCCCATATTTAAGACATGGATGCCAGTCTCGGGTCCATATTTACTGAACCGTCTGGCCGTTCGCGGCAGACACAATACACATCGCTTATGAAAGGATGTAACCCATGCATTTTGACCTAACCCCCCTATACAGATCTTCCATCGGTTTTGACCGCCTTGCCTCCCTGCTGGAGACAGCTTCCAACCAGGATGTCGGCACAACGTCATACCCGCCTTACAATATTGAACTGCTCTCGGAAAACGCCTACCGCATTACCATGGCGGTTGCCGGTTTCAGTGAAGAAGACATCAATATTGAAACCAAGGAACAGTCCTTGACCATTACAGGTGAGAAGGTTGAAGAAATTTCATCCGAATTCCTGCATCAGGGCATTGCCGCACGCAACTTTGAGCGTCAATTCAGGCTTGCAGACCACGTAGAAGTCACCGGCGCCAGCCTCGACAACGGCTTGCTGCACGTGGACCTAAAGCGTGAACTGCCAGAAACAATGAAGCCCCGCTCCATTGAAATTACCGCAGGCAAAACGACCAAGCCCAAGGTAATTGGCAAAAAAGCTGCATAACGCAGATTTAAACCCCGATATTCAAAAAGAAGGGCGTCGCGAAAGCGGCGTCCTTTTTTCGTCTGTTACCCGCCATCCTCGACGTACGTTCCAGCACGCGTCTGTATCATCTGATTTCGTATCAAAACAGTTTACGGCTTGCACGGCCGATATTCCTTTGATGGCGGGTTTATGTGGACACAGTTGTCCTTCATTGTTATTTACGCGGCACAATGAGACAGCAAGTCTGGAGAGTTACAAATCAATGAAAAAAATTGGCCTCATCGGAGGATTAAGCTGGGTATCTACGGCCGAATATTATCGCCGGTTAAATCAGATAACACAGGAAACCCTTGGCGGAGTTCATTCGGCACACCTTGTTCTGGAGAGCGTAAACCGGCAGGAATATGTTGATGCGGTTATTGAGCGCGAAGACGAAGCAGCTGCCTGTGAGCAGATTTTGCAAGCCGCTCAAAGCGTTGAAAAAGCGGGGGCGGCATTCATTATTATCTGCTGTAATGATGCCCACCGGTTTGTACCGGAAGTTGCACCTCACATCACTATTCCATTCCTGCATATTGCCGACGCAACGGCGCTGGCGATCAAAGCCGCCAACCTGAAATCAGTGGCATTGCTGGGGATCCGCAAAACCATGGAGGGAGACTTCTATTCGGGCATTTTGCGAAAGCACGGGTTACAGGTGATAATTCCAAACGAAGCGGAAAAAACCTATATTCACGATACGATCTACAAAGAATTGGTCAATGATATCTTCACTGATGCCACCCGCCAGGGTTACGTTGAAATCATTGATGACCTTGCTTCGCGCGGAGCAGAAGGTGTTGTTTTGGGTTGCACCGAAATTCCATTGTTGTTGAAACCTGAAGATACTCGAATACCTTCCTTCTCAACCAGCGAACTGCATTGCCGAGCGGCGATAGAAAAAGCACTGGCTGATTAATCTGAAGCCGATACGTAGTATTGAAAGTGAATGATGATTACAGAAAAAGAAATCACACGCATCAGATCTGAGACACCCGGTGTTGAAAAAAGCGTACATTTATTAGCCTCAGGCTCAGCGCTAATGCCCGACAAGGTTGTCGATGCGGTTGTCAATCATACAATTCTTGAAAGTCAAATCGGTGGCTATGAAGCCCATGCCCGACAAAGTGGTTCACTCGATCGGATTTACGATACTGTTGCCGGCCATATCGGAGCAAAGCGCCACGAAATAGCGTTGATGGAAAATGCAACGGTTGCATGGTGCCATGCCTTCTACGCCCTGCCTTTGAAAGCCAAATCCCGCATTCTCACCTGCGAAGCAGAATATGCAGCAAACTACGTTGCCTTTCTCCATCGCGCAAAACGGGACGATTTGATTATTGAAGTTGTGCCCTCAGATGAAACCGGCGCACTGGATGTG
>CAZJUF010000337.1:0-3442 GCA_964549055.1 uncultured Hyphomicrobiales bacterium
GATATGTCGGCCAGTTTCGGTTTGCCGGAAATAAAACTGGGTCTGTTGCCCGGTGCGGGCGGCACACAAAGATTGCCCCGATTGATAGGCATTGCAGCTGCCCTCGACGTGATTTTGAGCGGTGATTTTGTTGCCGCCGAAAAAGCCAGAGAGCTTGGCTTTCTCGATCAAATCATTTCCGGTGATCTGGCTCAAGGTGCAATTGATTTTGCCAACCAGTTAATTGCTGATGGCAAGGGTGCGCGCCCTGTTCGCGAGATGAAAATCGACGCTGACGGCGCAGAAGAGATTTTTGCTGCCGCCCGCAAAAAGACTGCCCGGCGCGCCCGTGGCCTTATTGCGCCTGAACGCTGTATTGCCGCGGTGGAAAGCGCTGTGTCAGGCTCACTCGAAGACGGCCTCGATCTTGAGCGCACATATTTTGATGAACTGGTGCAATCGGACCAGTCAAAAGCCCAACGCCATTTATTTTTCGCCCAGCGCCAGGCCCACAAGGTTCCCGGTGTACCCGCAGACACCCAGCCGCGCGAGATAAAAACAACGGCTGTTGTCGGTTGTGGCACCATGGGGCGCGGTATCGCCATGGCGCTTGCCAATGGCGGCTTGCCGGTAATTGTACTCGAAGCTGACAGCGCCGCTTTGGACAAGGGTTTGGGTTTGGTGCGTGACACCTATGCGGGCAGTGTTAAACGCGGCAGCCTGTCTGCATCAGACATGGAAGCGCGCCTCAGGTTGATCAGTGGCACAACTGATTACTCTGATTTGATTGACGCAGATATCGTTATCGAGGCGGTGTTTGAAGATATGGATCTGAAAAAACAGATTTTTGCCAGGCTAGATCAGGTCTGCAAAGTGGACGCAATTCTTGCCACCAACACATCGTCACTCGATATCAATGAAATTGCCGCTGCCACCAAACGGCCCGAAAATGTTATTGGCACACATTTTTTCAGCCCGGCAAACATCATGAAGCTGATGGAAAATGTGCGTGGGCAAAAGACCTCGGCCGATGTCATTGTTACGGTAATGAAACTTTCCAAAACCATCAATAAAGTCGGCGCCATGGTCGGTGTCTGTGACGGCTTTGTCGGCAATCGTATGCTCTATGCCTATCGCACCCAGGCTGAATTTCTGCTTGAGGAAGGCGCTCTTCCCCATCAGATTGACAAGGTAATTTATGATTTCGGGTTCCCCATGGGACCGTTCGCCATGGGTGATCTTGCCGGGCTTGATGTCGGCTATCAGGTGCGCCAGCACCGGCGCAAGATGCGACCGTCTAATGACCGGTATTCATTTATCGCTGATCGCATTGTTGAAATGGATCGCTTTGGCCAGAAGAATAACAAGGGCTGGTATCTGTATGAAAAAGGCAGTCGCACTCCCCAACCCGACCCGGTAATTGAAACGCTGATAACCGGAATTTCGTCAGAGCTGGGTATCACCCGGCGTGACATCAGCGACGCGGAAATTCTTGAGCGCTGCATGTATACTTTAATCAATGAAGGCGCAAAACTTCTGGGTGAGAACATTGCCAGCAGACCAAGTGACATCGATCTCATCTGGGTCTATGGCTACGGCTTTCCTATCGGCAAGGGTGGCCCGATGTTTTATGCTGATCATATCGGTATCGAAACAATCCAAAATGCTATGAACAAACTCTACCAACAACATGGTGAAATGCTCAAGCCCGCCCCCCTGCTGGAGGAGTTGGCGAGAAGCGGAAAATCATTTGCGGATTTACAAGGTTAGGATTACGAAAATGAACGAAGCGGTAATTGTCTCCACAGCCCGCACCCCCATCGGCAAGGCGTTTCGTGGCGCGTTCAACAAAACCCATGGCGCGACCCTTACCGGCCATGTCATTAAACACGCAGTGGGGCGCGCCGGGTTAGACCCGGAGGAAATAGAAGACGTCATTATCGGTTGCGGCTATCCTGAAGGAGCAACGGGTAAAAACGTTGCCCGGTTGGGCGCTTTTCGCGCCGGGCTTCCCGTAACTACCTCGGGTACCACCGTTAATCGGTTTTGTTCTTCCGGCCTGCAGGCCATCGCCATGGCAGCGCAGCGGGTGGTGATGGATAAGGTTCCAGCCATAGTTGCCGGGGGGGTTGAAAGCGTCAGCATGGTTCAACCTCATTTGAACCGCACCTATTTTGAAGAAGACTGGCTGATGCAGCACAAGCCCGAATTGTGGATGGCAATGATTGACACCGCTGACATTGTGGCAAAACGCTATAATGTCTCGCGTGACGCCCAGGATGAATACGCCCTGCAGAGCCAGCAACGTACTGCTGCTGCCCAGGAAAAAGAATATTTCGATACCGAAATAATTCCTTTGGCAAGCGTTAAAGAAGTCAAAAACAAAGAAACCGGCGAGATTTCCCAGCAGGAAGTCACGCTGGAAAAAGATGAGGGCAACCGCCCCGCTACAAATCTCGAAGGCCTGTCAGGGCTCAAACCGGTCATGGGTGAAGGCGGGTTTATTACCGCCGGTAATGCCAGCCAGTTGTCCGATGGCGCTTCGGCCTGCGTGGTGATGGATTCAAGGTTGGCTGAACAGCGCGGGCTTAAACCGCTTGGCATCTTCAAGGGCCTGGCTGTCGCGGGGTGTGAACCCGACGAAATGGGAATTGGTCCGGTGTTTGCGGTGCCGCGATTGTTGCAGCGTTTTGGTCTTAAAACCGACGACATAGATCTGTGGGAACTCAATGAGGCCTTTGCAGTCCAGGTGCTTTATTGCCGCGACAAGCTGGGAATTCCCAACGACCGACTCAATGTCAATGGCGGGTCAATTTCCATTGGCCATCCATTTGGCATGACCGGCGCGCGCCTTGCCGGTCACATTCTGATTGAAGGAAAACGGCGCAAGGCCAAACATGTGGTCGTCACCATGTGTGTTGGCGGCGGCATGGGGGCTGCGGGCCTGTTTGAAGTGGTTTGATCCCGATTTATGAATAACTGCCGATGGTGGTGCCGCCATCGATGACGAGGGTTTGGCCGGTAATGAAATTTCCGGCAGGTGCGGCAAGAAACACCGCTGCACCGGCAATGTCATCGGGTTCTCCCAATCGCCCGATGGGGTAAGAGGCAATGGCGCGGGCCTTGGCTTCGGGGTCCTCCCACAAGGCGCGGGCAAAATCGGTACGTACCAGTCCCGGAGCGATGCAGTTACAACGAATATTAGCCGGTCCCCATTCCACCGCCAGATTGCGTGCCAGCTGCATGTCAGTGGCTTTTGACAGGCCATAGGCACCCAGCTTGTCGTTGCCTTTTAGTCCGGCAATGCTGGATACGATAATAACCACCCCGTCTTTGCGTTTAGCCATCTGTGGCAACACCATATTGCACAGCCACAGGTTACTTCTGACGTTGGTGTTCATGATTTTATCGTAGGCCTCATCGGGAATTTCAGCCAATGGGCCATAGTAAGGATTTACAGCGG
>CAZJUF010000338.1:0-3440 GCA_964549055.1 uncultured Hyphomicrobiales bacterium
GCAATCCATTATCAGGAGGAAACTGTGATGGCAAAGTTGAGTAATGCGGCAACCCGCGACATTGAAACCGTTATTCATCCCTATACCAACCTAGCAGCCCATCGCGAAGTTGGCCCGTTCGTGTTAGAGCGCGGTGAGGGGGTCTATGTCTATGATACACAAGGCAACCAGTTTATTGAAGGCTTGGCCGGTCTGTGGTGCACCTCATTGGGCTACAACAATCAAGAATTGATTGATGCGGCAACCGAGCAGATGCACAAGCTGCCCTACACCCATATTTTTGGCGGCAAGAGCCATGATCCGGCGATTGAGCTGTCTGAAAAGCTCAAAGAGCTGGCACCGATGGAAGTGTCGAAAATCCTTTTCGCCTGCTCCGGGTCTGAAGCCAACGACAGCCAGGTAAAGCTGATGTGGTATTATAATAATGCCATTGGCAGGCCGGAAAAAAAGAAGATCATTTCCCGCATCAAAGGCTATCATGGTGTCACAGTGGCCTCAGCCTCAATGACAGGTCTGCCGGCAAATCATGCGGATTTTGACCTGCCACTGCCACAGATGCTGCACACTGATTGTCCGCATCACTACCGCTTTGCCGAA
Source organism: uncultured Hyphomicrobiales bacterium (assembly GCA_964549055.1). Lineage (GTDB taxonomy): Bacteria > Pseudomonadota > Alphaproteobacteria > Rhizobiales > JAJFHR01 > JAJFHR01. The sequence goes on from CAZJUF010000338.1 coordinate 598, forward strand.
GACGGTGAAACCGAACAGGAGTTTTCCACCCGTCTGGCGGAAAACCTCGAGAAAATGATCCTTGAGGAAGGCCCCGAAACCGTCTGTGCCTTTATCGCAGAACCGGTAATGGGCGCTGGCGGGGTTATTTTCCCACCCGAAACATATTTCGCCAAAATTCAGGCAGTGCTGAAGAAATACGACATCATGTTTATCGCCGATGAAGTCATTTGCGGCTTTGGCCGGCTGGGCGAATGGTTTGGCTCAACGGCATACGATATTGTGCCTGACACAATGTCAGTGGCCAAGGCGCTGTCGTCGGCCTATATGCCGGTGAGTGCGGTGATGATACCCGAAGTGATGTATCAGGCGATGCTGGATGAAAGCCGCAAAATCGGCACCTTCGGCCATGGCCATACCTATGCGGGCCATCCTGTGGGAGCCGCAGTAGCGCTCAAGACCATTGAGATATACGAGCGTGATAACATCGTTGGTCACGCCAAAGATCTCGGTGCAACTTTTGAACGCCGTGTTAAGGCGCTGAACGATCATCCTCTGGTTGGCGAAGGTCGCGCCAAGGGTATGCTGGGCGGAGTTGAACTGGTGTCTGACAAGGCAACAAAGAAACCGTTTGATCCTAAAATGCTGGTCGGTGCGAAAGCCAATGGCTTTATTCAGGACGAAGGTCTGATTTTGCGCAATATGGGCGATACAATCGGCATCTGCCCGCCGTTGATCATCACCGAAGAACAGTTGAATACGCTGTTTGACAAGCTGGAAACCGCCTTGGACAAAACCGAGCAATGGGTGGCGAGTGAAGGATTGAGGTAAACTCAAGAAAGAACCCCTCATCCGTCAGCTACGCTGACACCTTCTCCCACAAGGGGAGAAGGATTTAATCACTTCCCTTCTCCCCTTGGCTGAGAAGGTGGCGCCGAAGGCGTCGGATGAGGGGGTTCTCTCACACCAGTGGCCGCAATAGCGAATATGCCAGCGCCCACATTATTGCGGCGATGGAGAGGTCGAGAATGCGCCAGGCTATCGGTTTTGCAAAAAGCGGTGCTAGATATCTGGCACCAAAGCCTAGCGAATAAAACCACACGGCAGACCCCGCAATAGCGCCGAGACCGAATGAGAAGCGCTCTGTGCCGGGATATTGAGCCGACAGTCCGCCGATCAGAACCACAGTGTCCAGATAAACATGCGGGTTACCCCAGGTCAGCGCCAGCGTGGTCAAAACGACTTTGGACAGGGAGCCTTTGCTGTTTTGTGTCGGTTTCAGTGCGGATGGGTGCAAAGCGCGCTTAAAGGCCAGCGCGCCATAGGCGAGAAGGAACAAGCCGCCAATCAACGCGACAATTGTCAGCCAGTCAGGATTGCGCTGAATGAGAGTTCCGAGCCCCAGGATACCGGCGGCAATCAGGGCGGCATCAGACACAAAACAGATGGTGGTAATGACGGCGACATGACTGCGTAACAATCCCTGCCGCAACACATAGGCATTTTGCGCACCAATGGCGATGATCAGGCTGGTACCCAGCAACAGGCCGCTGATGAAGGGGCCGGACGCAATAAAATCACCCATCTACATAATCGCCACTAGACGTGCTGCCCGCCATTGACGTGCAATTCAGCACCGGTGACATAGCTTGATTGTTCGGTGCAGAAATAATAGATCGCCTTGGCTACTTCCTCGGGCAGACCGAGCCTGCGCAGCGGCAGGGTTTCGACGATTTTCTCGGTTCCCGGCGACAGGATCGAGGTATCAATTTCACCGGGTGAAATTGCATTGACACGAATGCCCAACGGGCCAAAGTCGGCGGCCATTTCCCGCGTCAACGTCGCCAGTGCAGCTTTTGAAGAGGCGTAGGCGGCACCGGCGAAAGGATGAACCCGTGTTCCGGCAATAGAGGTTACATTGACCACGGAGCCGCTTGCGGCCTTGAGTTCTTCAATCAGGCCGCGAGCCAGCATGATCGGTGCAAAAAGATTGACCTGAAAAACCTTGTTCCAGTCATCGCAATTCATGTCCAGTGCGCCCAGGCGCTTGCCCTCTTCACCTTTGGGCGAGATTGCAGCATTATTGACCAGAGCATTGAGCCTGCCACCTTCAAGGCGGTCTTTCATCTCCTGGGTTGCGCGGTGCACGTCTTGCGGGTCAGACAGATCAACCTGAATATGATCTTCCGGTCCTGCTTCCCACGGACAATCTTCGGGAAACGGCTGTCGCGAACATGAAATGACCCGCCACCCCGCACTGGAAAACCGTTTTACCGTGGCGTGGCCAATGCCGCGACTGGCGCCGGTCAGGATCATCGTTCTTCTGGGTGTTTCGTTGGATATGTTCATATGCCGGACTCTAGATGAATTTACATAACTTAGCTATTGGCTTGTTTGATGGTCGGTAATTAATATAGCGTCTTGGCCTGCCGGGCTTGTAAGTCACCATCGTAAGTCTCGGCATCAAATTCGGGCTGCGCCCCCTTGCTCATTTGCCCGGCCGTTGGCACTTCATTTCTGCTGATTTGTGACGAGATATCCCACAATTGCGCACGCTTCATTGCGCGTGCGCACTGGAAATAAACCGTTTCAATGTCAACGACGATGGCACTCACCGGTAATTTGTCCTCGACCGCGAAGCGTTCGAGAATTTCAGGGTTGGTGGTAATATGAGCGTTTCCGTTTATGCGCAACGCTTCATTGATCCCGGGTACAAGAAACAATAACGCCACGCGAGGGTCCGCGATGATGTTTTTGAGCGTATCAAGACGATTGTTGCCGCGACGATCGGGAACAACCAGTGTTTTGTTATCAACCACCTGGAATGCCTGTCCTTTTGCATCTCCACGTGGGCTACAATCAAG
>CAZJUF010000339.1:0-3438 GCA_964549055.1 uncultured Hyphomicrobiales bacterium
ACGTCGCACCCTGGCTGTCTTCAATTGTGTAGGTGAAGCTGTCCGCGTCGCTCTGACCAGGGCCGAGGAAATTAAACTGGCCGTTTGGATCATAGGCAAACGTACCATCGGCATTCAGGGTCAGCAGCGCGCCTGAGCCAAGCGCTATTTGAGCGCCAACGTTGGCTCCCCCCTCAACCAGGGTGACGTCAAACGTATCAGTGATATCGATGTCTGCATCAACACCGTTGCCGTTGGCGGCGAACACATCGCCATTGAGGACAGCGTTTTCAAACGCATCGACGTCATCATCATTGGCAATCGGGGCATCATTGACGCCGGTAACAGAAATTGTTGCGTTGCCAGCAGCCGACACCGCACCACCGTCATCGGTTGCGGTGAAAGTAAACACCAGTTGCTGAACAGCTCCCGCCGCAAGGGGCTGCAAAGCAGCACTTGGCGTGTAGGTAAACGTCCCATCATTGTTGTTGACCACCCCGCCACCAACAGGCTGGGTCACAACATCAAAACTTACCACCGTGCCATCTGTATCCGTTGCCGCAAAATTTTGTGTTACGTCAACACCGTCTTCAAAAGCGGCAAGCGCCACCGCACCGGTAACAGGGGCCTCATTAACAACGGGAGGCGGTGGAGGCGGCGGCGGCGGCGGTGGTGGAGGAGGTGGAGGCGGAGGTGGTGGAGGCGCCGCTTCGGCCGGGCTTGACGCATCACCAGATGCACCACCATCAACACCGCCAGAAGTATCAGTGGGAGCTGTTGAAGTGGTATCGCCTGAAGAGCCGTCACTGGCGGGCGCTGCGCCGTCAGCTGGCTCTGACCCCGTCCCCCCATCGGCCGCATCACCTGTTGCAGGATCTCCTGTTGCAGGATCTCCCGCTGCGGGATCACCCTCGGCCGGGTCACCTTCGGCTGGGTCGCCTTCTGCCGGGTCGCCTTCGGCCGGGTCACCTTCGGCTGGATCTCCTTCCGCCGCACCACCCTCAGCTGGATCTCCTTCCGCAGGGTCGCCTTCGGCCGGATCACCCTCTACTGGATCACCTTCCACCGGATCACCTTCAGCTCCGTCAGCTCCGTCAGCTCCATCAGCCCCATCAGTCTGCGAGCTGTCTGGCTGCACGGCGACCTCACCACTGTCCTTACGCGATTGCAGGGTGTTGAAGGCTGAGTAAACTTCTGCTTGAGATTGTTGGTCCTGGGCAAAATCGGCAGTGGTTTTGGCGAGTTCCAAAACCTGCCCGCCAGCACTGGTCAGGACCAGTTTGGTTCCGGTGTTGGTGACGTTGCCGATAATCGCGCCGGTGGCATTGTCAAAAAGAATGTATGAGCCGATCTTACCCTCAGGGCCGGGATCGGGAATGATGGAAAATGACACCGTACCATCTGCCGCGATAAAGGTCGTCGGCGATGTGCCGCGAATGCCCATGGTGGCTACAGGTGTCTGGACCTTCATATCGCCGGTTGGCGCAATTTGGCCGGCAACAAAAACAAATCCGCCCTGAACCAGATTTATCAGCATCGAGTTGGATGAGCCGCCGGGATCATACACCAGCTCGTTCAAAATCATGCGGGCATTGTCGGAAAGGGAGAATACTGATTCATCCAGAAACGTAACACCCAAAGATGAGCCATCGCCGGTCTGAACAACGTCGCCCTTGAAAACTTTGGATCCGATTTTTAGCTCTACTACCGTGCCGTCAACACGGGTAGCCGTGGCGGTGCCGGAGAGGCTTTCCACCTGGCCAATGGGCACGCCGCCCTCTGGCACACCGACCTGGGCATATTGCCCCGGCGCCAATGGTCCCGCCAATGCGGCAACCACATCAGCCGACAAAACAGCGCCCTGCGGCGAGACAAGGTCGGCTGCTTCACCCGTGGCAAAATAATCGATAATGATGATCGTTTTGCCATCCGCACCAACAAGCACGAGATCGTTGCCTGAACGACTGAAATCACCATTAAACAACAGCGCGGCATCAGGTATTTCAACCCTCTCGCCCCCTGCAATTATTGTTAGAGGTGGGACCGAACCAAATGATCCGCCCTCGTCAATTATTTTTGCCAAACTCTAAATCCCCGTCGGAATTGATCTAGAACTAAATTAATGAAAAGTTTACACTATTTTAAGTTTTTTATAAAGGGCAGAAACAGGAAAATATGTATTTTGAGATGGTTTGCTTAATCGCATTTTGATCGGGATTGAAGCCGTTTCAAAAAAAACCAGAATATGTGTTGGTTCTAGCGCTCGCGAAAAGCTTCATTGCGCACCCGTTTTACCGGTTTTAGCAAATAATCAAGGACGGTTTTCTTCCCTGTCAAGATGTCTACGGAGGCCACCATACCTGGTATTATCGGCAGTTTTTTGCCACCTTTTTCCAAAGTGCTGTTTTTTGTGCGAATGATAACGCGATAAAAGGTCTCGGAGCGCTCATCTGTAATCGTATTGGCGCTGATGCGCTCAACCTTACCTTTGAGCGCACCGTATATCGAATAGTCATAAGCGGTAAGTTTCACACTCGCTGACTGGCCTTTGGTGATAAAGGCTACGTCCTGTGGACGAATCTGCGCTTCGATAAGCAAGGTATCGTCAAGCGGGACAATTTCAACAACGTCTTTTCCCGGCTGAACCACCGCTCCGATGGTGGTGACGTTCAACTTGTTGACAATGCCGCGAACCGGGGCTTTTAAAGATGTTCTGAACACTCTGTCGGTGGCGGCCTTGATTGATTCTTCCACCACGGCAAGTTCGGCACGGGCGATGGAAAGACGCTCACGCGCCTGGGCGCGGAAAGTTGTATGAGCTGTTTTGACCCGGTTTTCTGCTTCCAGAATACTCGATTCAATGCGTGGGATAGACGCCCGGATAATTTCGATATCACCGCCCAACTCAATCGCCTGACGGCGCAATCGCAACAACTCGACTTCTGGAACGGCACCCTTTTTATATAAATTTGTCGTCAAGGCCAATTCGCGCTGCAACGGCTTTTGTGTCGCCGTCAGTTTGGCCTCGCGGGCGCGCAATTCAACAAGTTCGGAGCGGCGTTGAATAAGTTGCTGCCTTAACACAGATATCTCATCGTTGAGCTTGGTCCGCCGGGCGCGAAAAGATTGTTGTTCCGACAATACCGATCGTGGAGCCTGGCTCAACAGGACAGAATCCAGACTCAGATTTTCGGCACCTGTTGCCTCGGCTTCGAGCCGGGCGACTTCTGCCTGTCGCGCCCATCTGCGTTGCTTGATCTCCCCCAGCCGCGAGGCAAAACCGGTATCATCAATTTGCATGATTATCTGGTTTTTTTCGACCGTGTCGCCTTCGCGAATTAGGATTTCACTAACAATACCGCCTTCCAGAGTCTGCACAACCTGCATTTGGCTCGAAGGTATGACGCGGCCCGAGCCGGTCGTAACTTCATCGAGGACGGCCAGTTGCGCCCAAATGAG
>CAZJUF010000340.1:0-3394 GCA_964549055.1 uncultured Hyphomicrobiales bacterium
TGATGCGCAGGGCCGCATTGTCGATGGTGATCGCTTTATTGCCATTCTGGCTGAACATGCCCATCGTCATGATCTGTTAACGGGTGCGGGCGTGGTGACCACCATTATGAGCAATATGGGCCTGGAGCGTTATCTGGAAGATATGGGGCTGACCATGTTTCGTGCTGCTGTCGGTGATCGATATGTGCTTGAGATGATGCGTGAAAAAGGCTGTAATATCGGTGGTGAGCAGTCCGGGCACATGATTCTTCTGGATTATAACACCACCGGGGACGGCCTGATGACAGCACTGCAACTGCTTTCAGCTATGCTTGAGCAGGATAAACCCTTGCACGATATGGCAACGGAAATGACCCTGTTTCCACAGAAGTTATGGAATATTGTGGTGCCTGAACGAAAAAATGTATTGGCTGATGCGTCTGTGCAGCAACTTATTGCCGAGGCTGAAGGCAGGCTTAATGGCACCGGTCGCATCAATGTGCGCATGTCCGGCACTGAACCGAAACTGAGAATTATGGTTGAGGCTGAGGATGACGCCCTGATGCTGGATGTCGGTGAAAGCCTGACTCAGGCCATTAGCGAGCAAATTTGCTAACCCGCACTATTCATGAATTTTACCGCGCCCTTGCTTGTTCCTTTGCCCGCAACTAATCCCTCATGCCCCAGCAAGCGGCATTCACCTTGACTTCCCTATGACAGGGTGCGGGAAAAGGGTCAGAGCCCTTTAAGAGCTAACTTGCTGTTTTGCAATGTTTTTTTATGGGGCATAGCAGATTAAATCTTACAGAATTCCGAAAATGAGAGCCAGCTCTTTACCTTGCACCTGCCAAGTATGATTGATGCAAACCAAAGAACTGACCCTGAGATTTATAGCGCAGATAGAACAATCTTGCCCACCCTCCAACTGAGGCTTTCATCAGTTAAAGGGTAGCGTCCAGTTAATCAGGCTGCTTTATCTTCAGGCTGGATAGTTATTTTCAAGCCCAGAGCATGCAAAATAGACGTTAAACTTGAAAACCTCGGATTTCCAGTTTTCGCCAATGCCTTATAAATCGTTGCTCTCGGAAGACCTGACTGATTTGATAATTCTGAAATCCCCATGGAGTCAGCAACATCTTTTAAGGCTGACAAAAGAAGAGTTTCATCATTATCTTTCATGACTTCTTCAATGTACAACGCTCTTTCTTCAGGGGTGGAAAGATATTCAGACATCTTAAATGGTATTTTATTTCCATTGCTATATTCTATTAACTCAATCACATCAGCATCATAATCTACAGAACCTACATATCAATCATAGTTTACACATTGAGGTGATTCTTCCCGATTTCATTATGATCCCTCTCTCAAAACATGATTGTCATCGATCCGTGGTGAAACTATTCAACAACCAGTTGCCCTGATCCTGAACAAGTGAATAACTGGCTGATTTGGTGGGGTTGCCCCGGTTGAGCCTGAGCATATTTTTATTGCCGATGGTAAAGGAAACGCTGGCTTTTGCGGTGTTGCCATTTGTGGAGAACTCATCAATTTTCCATGCTGTGGGGCGAAACATCATAAACAGGGCCATGCTGCGGGAATGCGAGGAGCGGGCCTTTCTGTTGCCCATATTCCAGAAGCGTTTGGTTTCATCGGCCACCAGCATGGGGTTGCCGGGCTGAGAGGAACCGGGGGGATAATAAGCCTGCAACTGTTTGAAATAAGCATCCAGAACGGCCTTGCCATCGCTACCCGATTCAGGAGCTGCAACGGCCAGCGCTTTTTTTGTTTTCTGTGCCTGTCTGGCTTGCTGTTGGCGAGATTGCTCTTTAGCCAGGCCGGACAGATCGGCAAAAGATGTCAGATACCAGCTTTGCCGATGCCGGGTCAATGCATATTCCACTTCCCTGCTGAAGGGGCCTTTGTGCAGCCTGATCTGATTTTTACTGCCCACCGTCATGGCCAGCCGGAAGCGTTTACCTGCTGTCGTATCTTCTGACCGGATTATTTTCCAGCCTGCAGGCTGATAAATTCTGAAAAAGGCAGAGGGGTTTGAATTTAGCGAGATTTTTCTCGATCTGGCACTGCCTTTTTTCCACAGGCTTCTGTCTTTTGATCTTGCGGCAATGAGTTCTTTTCTGGGGAGTTCTTTACCATTCGGGGGGTAAATCGAAGCCATGATCTCAAGGTGGCGGGAGAGTACATTCTGAGCAGATGCGCTAGCCTTTACAGCACGTTGCTGTTTCTGTTTGATGGCCTCAAAGCCGGTCAGTTTCCATTTCCCCTGATGTTTTTTCAATGCATAACGAGCACGCGTGGCAAAGTACATGGGCGCAGCCGCAGCCAGAGAACCGGGATCAGGTGTAAACGAGACAATGGCGGAACCACTGTCGCCGTCTGCCTGAATGTTCGAAAGCTTATGCGGATAGCGGGCATTCTGTTTGATAAAGAGGAAGTTTTTTGCCCCGGCTTTTCGTGGCTGCCAGCAGGCATCCAGCTGTTTGCGCAGCTTCAGGCGTTCGGTCGGAGCAAGCTCTAGTTGAGGCGGGAAGATTTTTGCGGCCAGGCTGAAATAGTTGTGCAGCGTTTGTTGCATTTCTGTTGTGCCAGCCAAGCCGGCATTTGGTAAAAACAGGGTGCTGAGCATCAGCATGGTTACAAATATCCGCATTATACTTTCCTCAATTATTCCATGAGCCGCATCTCATAGGCTGAAAACATATTGTAAAGCGGCGGGTTGGCATCGGAGATACGCACGAAAATCCCGTCAGCAACCGCAGGCAGGGCAATGACAGCAGTGCCGGTCAATTTCACATGCCTGGACAGACGCTTGCCACTGTCAGCATCGAAAATCTCCACTTTGAGGCGGAAGGAAGGGTCTGCAAAGCTGATTTCAAGCTCGCCCTGCTGCTGGCCGGAAAAAAGAAAGCTGTCGGCCCGGTCTTCGAGTCCAAGATGTGATATATAAGCTTCACCCTTCCGGATGAGCTGGGCATTGGCATCGGGCTTGTCCATCGCTTCACTGCCGGGTTTTAAATCTCCCGCCTCTGCAACGATCAGTTCAAACTTGGCATCTTTATGCGTTGCCACATAATTATCACCAACGCCAAAGAAAAAGCCCTCACCGCTGATATCCATGAAGCCGGTTTCCAGATCTTTGTGCCTGGTTTTTCTGACCAGCGCTGAGCGACCCTTGATCGGTGTGCCATCGGGTCGGTAAATATGAATGGAAAATCCGGCCGCCAGCTGTGCTTTTCCTTTCTGAAGGCCTGCTTCGTATTCCTGAATATTACTGCGAATCATGGCGTGCTCGCCTTTTTGCGTGAGCACGGAGAAATAGCGGCGCTCCCCCTTGGCAACGGCCTGTTTCAATGTGTATACACCGGGGCCAAGCGGCTCGGCAGTGTCGATGGTT
>CAZJUF010000341.1:0-3383 GCA_964549055.1 uncultured Hyphomicrobiales bacterium
CAACTCCCGCCACGTGTTGCTGGACGTGTGCATTCCCATCGTTCTTCAGTTTCTGATTTATGTGGCTGGCATTCGAACGTCGCCTGACATACGCCGCGACCATCTGGCCCCAGCGGACACGGATTACCCGCATCACGATGACCGCACACCCAATTCTGGTTGGGGCGTTCATAGGAACTTTCCTGAAAACCAAAATACTGTAAAATTTTCAACCTATGGACCTCCCGATGAGTAGGCATACATGATGGCCACATGAGCAATGATGAGCACGATCAGGCCATAGGTTGCGGGAACATGGATAAACAGCCACGCCTTCAAAACCCCTTGATGGGCATAGTGAAAATCCAGATTATCTTTCGCCTGAACCAGGTCTTTGATTTTTGCCAGCCGTTCTTTACCGGGATCGTCAAGGTATTGCCTGAGGCTGTCAATTTCGCCTTGGATACGGTTGAGCGGGCGGCTTGAACTTCTCAGATGCAACAGGAAGTTTCGCGGCCGTCTGAAAAACCCATGCAGAGTATTCACATAAAGATTTGAAATTGTCAGAGAGCCCGCCTGGTCAACAGAATCAATTGCCAAAGCCTCAGCTTCTTCAGCCAGACCGACACGGAAAGCCGGTATTCTTTCAAAGATTACCCGCTCGGAATGCTGCTCAAGCCTGGCCGGAGTTGTCCGTGACAGATAGGCCCCGGCAACTCCACTCAAAGCCACAAGGATAAACACTGACCACAATGCCCATTCCAGCATACTGTCGGGCATGGATAAATTGGTGTGCATCAAAAAGACAGCAACAACGAAATAACCGACATAAAGATGAAGCTGCATCCATATTGCCGCGCGGCCAAACGGCATCATGGGCAGTTTTTTCCTGATGTTAAACAGCACCAGAAACACAATTCCAGCACTCAAAACCCAGCCATCAAAAAATCTGACGTCATGCAACGTCGACCCATAGAGCCAGTAGATCGCGTACATAATCACGATGGCAATGGCGGTAACAAGCGAATTTCGAATAATTTTCTGCATGGCGTTTATGAAAGCTCCAGCCAGTCGGACAATTTTTCGATATTTTTTATATCAACCCGGGTCAACGCATCATGCGGACACGCCCGCTGACATGCGGGCCCGCCAAGTTGTCCGGCACACAAATCACATTTTGTTGCCTTATAGATTTGCGCACCCTCAGCATCGGTTAAAAATGTGCCATCGCGCCCGCGAATTTCAACCATACGAATATTGTTGTAAGGACACGAATTGGCGCAAGTTGCACACCCCACACACGTCACGCTGTCAATAATCACAGAACCGGTATCAATATCGCGGTGAATGGCACCGGTGGGACAGCCAATCAGGCAAACCGGGTCTTTGCAATGCATGCAGGCATTGGCAACCATCAGGTTTTGGTGGGAAATCCCGTGCCGTACAAACCTCGGATTACCATCATGAGCGGATGCGCACGCACGCACGCAATCATCACAACCCACACATCTATCCGTATTAATGGCCATAGCCTTGGTGCCGTTGATGAAACGATTATCCACCAGGAAATCAAGCATCGATTGCTGAAGACCGGTTTCTCCCTCATGGATCGACGTCGGGCCGGCTTGCGAAAACTGCGGCAAAGTGGGAATTAAATACTCTTCAACGATCAACGTTGGAATGCGGATAACATCCACATACCCAATCGCGCGCAAGCTGCGCTGTAACCTTCTGTCACCATCGTTTTTCAGACTGTCAATTATTTCATCCAGCCCGAAAACATCGTCCTTGGTTAAGTACCCAAGTGTCTTTTCGCCGTGGTCAAATTTCTTGCTGACACGCGCAAAGCCTGAATGAATAAGCAACAGGCCATCAAGGTAGTGGTCCTGTTCCGAGATAATCGGCTCATGCTCCAATACCGGGCCATCGTTTTCTTTTCCTAATTCACGTTTGAAATGATGCGTCCATTCAAAATTACCATAGGTTTCAAATAATGAGTTTTCGACTATGATTTTCATTGCCGCATCATCGACATTATTAAATAACGCAGATTCTCTCAGCCGGGTTTCCAGCCCGCGTTCGCGATAAAGTCTATCAATGGTCTTGCGCACACTGTCAGACCACTGACGAATATCCCTTAGTCCCTGCCATCGCAGCTCCAGCAAAACAGTTTCTTCCGTGTCGGAAAATACAGTATTGTTTCGCGGACTGCGCGCCAGCGCCGACAACTCGCCGAACATATTTGGTGCCAGCAGCTCAAAGGTTTCACAGGTAGCGGTAAGCTCATCAACATTTTCTATGCGCGGCACCCAGGTTTCCGTTGAAGCCGTTTGATCCGGCACTTCGATAACTTCATCGGGGTTTTCGATATCGGCTGCGTGTAACGATACGGATATCGAAGAAGCTGAGGCCAGATGAACATCCCCGTCTTCATTTCCAGCCGACCAGCGGTGAGCACCTTCGCCAAGGTATTCCGGTATGTCGGAATTTCGCCAAAGTTGAGAAAAAGACCTGAACCACGATTCCTTCTTGCGCTGCCTGAGGTGGAAAATCGCGTCTTCACCATCGGGTGTAACAAAGCCTCTGACCGAGCCCTTTAAAATTACAAACAGTGAATTTCCGTAATCGCCTTTTCGAACGATGATATCCCCGCGTCGATATCTGGTAATCCGTCCGTCATTGGCAATGATATCATCCAGCGCCAGATCTCCGGGGAAATCGTTTTTATCTATAACCTTAAAGATCGGGAGAGATAATATGTGTTCGATATCATCGGCATGGATACGCTGGCGGCCAAATGGCTTGTCCCAGCGCTGCGGCTTGCCGACGTGTTCAACCTGACTCACAAAATTCTCCCCAACCTGTGCCGGACAGACGTCCTGGCACAGGCCATTTTTGTTTTATTGCGACGGTTTGCCTTTGTATTTATCCGCCCCCGGTATGAGCGCATCAACCGCAGCAAATGTACTACCATCATATTTGCTAACGACACTCATGGTTGCCTTGCCTACCCTGTCAGCTGCGGCATTTAAGGCAGCATCATTGTTCAACTTAAGCTTGGCAGATTTACTGGCCTTGATAATTTCGATCAATTCTGGCGCGTCAGGAAGCGCCTTGGCCACTTTGATCAGTTTCTTGCGTGCAGCAGACGCCCGCCTGGCCATGGAGACAGCATAGGCTTTTTTCTGCGTGGCTTTGCCGACAGCGCGCAAGGAAGTTTCCAGCTCAACAGCCAGACCAACGACATAAAGGATGCGTTTTCTTTTGGCACTGGCAGGCGTGTTATCTTTCGTATACCAGGTGTTATGGCGAACTTCACCTTGAGACCATGACACCAGTTCAAAAGCACTTCCCGCAGGATGACCGCCCACATTGACCAGTTTTTCTTTTGGCACCACGTGGCA
>CAZJUF010000342.1:0-3355 GCA_964549055.1 uncultured Hyphomicrobiales bacterium
ACCAAGAAGCTCCAGCAATATTTTCGCGATGAACTGGATCAGGATCTGGGGCAGTTTGGCTCTGAATTCCTGCTGGAATTTTTCACCAAAGAGATCGGGCCATATTTCTACAATCGCGGGCTTTATGATGCCCGCGCGGTATTGATGGGCAAGATGGACGATATTGCTGATGCCATATATCAGATAGAAAAACCAACGGAGATTGGCCGCTAATGTCAAACACACCCAAACCTTCGGGCACCTATGCCCCGGTTCTCATGCCCTTCAATGCTGATTTATCAGTAGATACAGATAGATTGATCGACTATTGCCGCTGGTTATTGGCGCAAAAATGCAAACTGGCGATTTTTGGCACTAATTCCGAAGCCAATTCCCTGTGTGTTGATGAACGTATCGATATTCTCGACCAGGTGATTGAAGCCGGTATCAACCCGGCCGACCTGATGCCCGGCACCGGGTGTTGTGCCATGGCGGACACGGTGAAATTATCGGCTCATGCCGCCAGACACGGTTGCGGCGGGGTGTTGATGTTGCCGCCGTTCTTTTACAAGGCCGTCAATGATGAGGGGCTTTATCGCTCCTACAGCGAGATTGTCGAACGCGTCGGGAATGAGCGTTTGCGTATCTATCTTTACCACATACCCCCCATTGCCCAGGTGGGGATATCGCTTGAACTAATCGAACGCCTGACCAAAGCCTATCCCGATACTGTTGTTGGCATGAAAGATTCGTCTGGTGACTGGAATAATATGAAGGCGGTGCTGGAGGCTTTTCCCGATTTTGACATGTTTTGTGGCAGCGAGAGTTTTTTGCTCGATACCATGAAACTGGGCGGCAAGGGCTGCATTTCAGCCATCGCCAATATTCGCCCGGCCGCCATTCAGCATCTTTACGAAAACTGGCAAGGCAGCGATGCGGCAGCGTTGCAGAGCGAATTGATTGACTTCAGAAATATTCTCACCGCTCAGGCACCCATTGCCTCGCTGAAATGCGCGATTTCACATTATTCGCACAACCCGGACTGGAACCGGCTGCGACCACCTCTGGTGGAACTGGACGATGCAACTTCGCAAAATCTGGTGAGGGCACTTGAAGCCTATGGTTTCAAAATGCCAGGGTTTAGGTAAATGACTGTAGCCAAGCGAATATTTTTTACTTAATGTTTCGCCGGTGTTTTATAGAGTTTGTATAATGAGTATTCCTGAACGGTGGTCCCGCGTGATTTTTAATCCGACACAAATTATTTTCACCAGACTTCAGGCCATGTGCACCGCACTAGGCACCGTGGCACTGCTGTTTTTGACCATCGCGAGTGCCGGTGCCGGGCAGAATTTTGCCGGACCTAATCTGGTATTTGATTCAAGCAACGGCAATGTGTTGTATTCGCAAAAAGCCGGGGACCGGTGGTATCCTGCATCCCTGACCAAAATGATGACGGCGTATGTGGTTTTCAAAGCGATTAAAGCGGGTAAAGTTTCCCTTAAAACCCGACTGAAAATCAGCCGCAAAGCCTCGCGTCAGCCGCCAAGCAAAATCGGGTTGCGGGCGGGCAGACGTATTTCTGTCAACAAAGCCCTGGAAGCCATGATTGTGCGCTCGGGCAATGATGTTGCCATGGTGCTGGCGGAAGGGATTGGCAGGACCGAGGCTAAATTCGTCAAAAGAATGAACGCTACGGCCAAAAAACTTGGCATGACTGCGACGACTTTTGCCAATCCACATGGGCTGTACAACAAAAGACAAGTTACGACGGCACGTGATATGGGAATTTTAGCGCAGGCGCTGATTAAAGAATACCCCCAATACCGGCGTTATTTTAAAATGCAAAAGGTGACGGTTGGCAAGAAAACCCTGAAAGCCCGCAACAAACTGCTCAAAACCATGGCCGGGGCAGATGGCATGAAAACCGGATTCCTATGTGTTTCTGGCTATAATATTGTCGTCTCGGCAACACGTGGCGGTCGCCGGTTAGTTGCTGTGGTTATGGGATCAAAATCATCCAAAATACGCAATGCCCGTGCCGCCCTATTGCTTGACAGAGCCTTTAATGCTCAGGCCAACTCCAATCGGGATGCCGCCAAGCTTGTCAGACTTGCCAATGGCGCCAAGGCAAACAAGCCAACCAACATGCGCTCCGTTGTGTGCAAGCGTGCAAAAAAGAAACGCCGTGCCAGGAAAAAAAGCAAGAAACATAAACACAAAGCCAAGGGCTCATGATCGTTTGCGTTGAATTTTTAATTTTGACACAGAAATGAATTGAACTGCATGACGTTATCAGATGAAGATGCCAAAACGCTTTCAGCCGTGTTGAGCGATGGCGAGTTTCAGGAATTGCCCGATTTTCAGCGTGGCAAGGTGCGCGATTCCTACGATCTGCCCGATGGCCGCCGCATCATGATTGCCACTGACCGTCAATCTGCCTTTGATCATGTGCTGGCCTGCGTGCCTTACAAGGGCCATGTGCTGACGCAGATTGCACGCTTCTGGTTCGACCAGACCGCTGATATTTGCCCCAACCATATTATCAGCTACCCCGACCCCAATGTGGTGGTTGGCAAGCGACTTGACATGCTGCCGATTGAAATGGTGGTGCGTGATTATCTCACCGGTTCGACTGAAACGGCAATCTGGACGATCTATGCAAATGGTGAGCGCAAACCTTATGGCCATGAATTGCCTGAAGGCATGGTCAAGAACCAGAAGCTGCCGCAAACCCTGATTACACCGACAACGAAGGGCAGCGCCGGTGAGCATGATTACCCCATCACGGCGACTGAAATTCTCGATCAGAAAATTCTGACGTCGCAGCAATGGGATGATGTCTCAGCCAAGAGCCTTGCGGTGTTTGAACGTGGCCGCGAAATAGCCGCGAAAAACGGCCTTATTTTAGTCGATACAAAGTTCGAATTTGGTATTGATGAAAACGGCGAAATCATTCTGGCCGATGAAATTCTCACACCGGATTCAAGCCGCTACTGGATCGCGGAGACTTATGAAACCCGCATCAAACGCGGCGATGAACCAGAAAGTCTTGATAAGGAATTCCTGCGGCTGTGGATAGCTGCGCGTTGTGATCCCTATAATGATCCCATACCGGAAATTCCCGGCAAGGTGTTGCTGGAGTTCAGCGAAAAATACATCCAGCTGTTTGAAACCGTTACCGGCAACACGTTTGAGCGACCCGACAACACTATCTCTGTACGTGCACGTATCCATGCCGCTCTGGAACAGGAATTTCCTCAATACTTCAAATAGGGCCAGGTTTTGACCGAAACGACTCCGCTTGCTTTTTCCATCCTTACCGGCTTTTTGGGCAGCGGCAAAACCACCTTGCTCAACCAGCTGGTGAACCATA
>CAZJUF010000343.1:0-3349 GCA_964549055.1 uncultured Hyphomicrobiales bacterium
TCCAGAATACCAATTCCAGCACCTTCCAGCACCAGGCCATAAGCGGTTAGGGAGCGCTGGGTGGAAAGGGTTGTTTTGTAGGTAATCCCGCTTTGCCGCAACATTTCAAGATGAGGCAACCAGGTCAGGCCACCTTCTGATTCGAGCATGATCAGGTTTTCGCCATCAAGCATCTGCACATCAATCTCAGGCTCGTTGACAAGCGCGTGGCCCGGCGGCAAAGCGCAGATGAATGTGGCTTCTATAAGTGGCTCCTGGATCAATCCGGGCACATCAACCATTTTGTTGAGAAAACCGATATCGGTTTCATGATCCTGCAATTCATCCAGGATGGTAATAGGCGAGCAGATGTTCAAAGTTATATGAACGTCGGGCCATTGCTTTTGAAATCGCATGACGATTTTAGGTAACAGGGAAATTGACAGTGCCGATGAAAAAGCTATGCGCAGTTGCCCGGATCTTTCTGTGCGGATGGTGTGGGCGAAACTGTGTAACTTTTCAATGCCGCTGTAGACAGTGTTAAGTTGTTTGAAAAAATCATACCCATCCTGATTAGGTTGGATGCGGCCTTTTTTTCGCTGAAACAGCGAAAACCCCAAATTGGTTTCGAGATCGGTTATCAATCTGCTGACGGAAGGTTGCGAGATGCCAAGCTTTCGTGCGGCTTTGGTGACCGTGCCGGTGACAATAATGGCATGAAAAGCCTCAAGCTGGCGCATTTGCATGATAAAACTCCAAAAATCGATATATGAACCTATAGTATTTTTGCATAAGGTTTTCAATAATTGGTATTTTTACTATTTCTTTTCCTGTGATACATTTTTGATGAATTTATCGATTAAGCAGGGAGTTGGGAGTAGCTGAGCAGGTTTTCAATTTAGGGCCACTATTGGCAGTGGCATCGATTGACGTACAGTCGAATTGAGATATACAATGGAACACGAATAAACAGGGAGTAACATCGTGAAAACACTATCAAAATTACTAACAGGGGTGGCAATTGCCGTAGCAATGGCTGCTGCACCTGTGTCCGCCAAGCCATTCAAATGGGCTTTTCAGGGCGATGCGCAGGGTCTTGACCCGCATGGATTGAACGAAACTTTTTCTCTTGGGTTTTTGGGAAATGTCTATGAAGGCATGACCGCTTATGACGGAAATCTTCAACTGGTTCCAGCTCTTGCCACCTCATGGAAAACCACCAGCCCGACGGTATGGCTGGTTAAATTGCGCGAAGGCGTGAAATTTCATAATGGTAATGATTTTAATGCTGACGATGTGATTTTCTCCTGGAAAAGAACCCAGACTGAAGGGTCTGACCAGAAAACCCGTGGCAGTCTGATTTCGAAGATCGTCAAGATTGACGATTTTACCATTGAACTGCATACAGCAGCACCGCTGCCGGTTTTGATGCAGGAAATGACCTTCATCTACATCATGGACAAGGAATGGTCGGAAGCCAACAACGCCACCAAAGCGGCCAATGTCAAAAACGTCAATGAAGTGGGTTATGCCAACCAGAATGCCAATGGCACCGGTCCATTCATGATTGTCGAACGCCAGCCCGGCGTTAAAACCACCTTCAAACGCTTCGATGGTTATTGGAACAAGAACATTAAAACCAATGTCACAAGCGTTGAGTTTACACCGATCAAGGAAGCTGCCACACGCGTTGCGGCTTTGATTTCAAGGCAGATTGACATGGTGTATCCGGTGCCGGTTCAGGACTGGAAGCGGTTGGGTGATGCTGATGGGGTTCGTGCCCTTACCGGACCTGAGGCGCGTACTATCTTCTTAGGCATGGACCAGTTTCGCGATGAGCTTTTATATTCATCCGTTAAGGGTAAAAACCCTTTCAAGGATATTCGTGTACGCAAGGCTTTTGCCGCCGCGATCAATCTTGATGCCATCAAACAGAAAATCATGCGCGGGGCTGCAACGCCGTCTGGCCTGATGGTTGCCCCTCAGATCAATGGCTTTAATGCCAAGATCAATACGCCTTACAAGTATGATCCGGCGATGTCGAAAAAACTGTTGGCTGAAGCAGGTTATCCCGATGGCTTCACCGTGACCATGGATTGTCCTAACAACCGTTATGTAAATGACGAAAAGATCTGTCAGGCGGTTGCCTCGATGCTGGCCAAGGTCGGCGTCAAAATTGATCTTCTGGCCCAGCCAAAAGCGAAATATTTCGCCAAGGTTTTAGCCCAGAACAATTATGACACCAGCTTTTACCTGCTGGGTTGGACACCGGGTTCAATTGACAGTTACAATGTTTACCAGAACCTGCTTTCCTGCCAGAACGCCGAAAAGAAAATGGGCGCTTTCAATCTGGGCAATTACTGTAATAAACGTGTCGACGAAATCGGTGCCCTGGTGGCGTCCGAAACAAACAAAGCCAAGCGTCAGGCTTTGATCGATGAAGGATTTAAAATCGTTCAGGATGAAGTCGGCTACATTCCTCTGCATCAACAACCTCTTTCCTGGGGTGCTGGCGATAATATCGAGTTGACCCAGCGTGCGGACAATGTGTTTGATTTACGCAACGTTGTCGTAAAATAAACAGCTATTGAGAACGAGCCCTGTTCTCCAGCCTCATCATGAGAGGGATGGACGGGGCTCGTTTTTTTAATTACCGTAAAGCGCGTCACGTTAATCGGACTCGCCTTATCGTCATTCCCAGGGCCGCTTTTTAAAAAATGATAAGTTTTATTGTCAAACGGTTGTTTCAAAGCGCGTTGGTAATGCTGACGGTTGCCTTTATTGCCTTTGCCTTGTTTCGCTTTGTTGGTGATCCGGTTGCCAATATGGTTGGTCAGGATACGTCCACCGAAGAGCGTATTCAGATACGAAAAGCGCTGGGGCTGGATGATCCGGTCTATATTCAATTTCTCAATTTCACCAAGAATGCCGTTCAAGGTGAATTTGGCAACAGCTTTACTTTAAGGGTGCCGGTTTCCGGGTTGATGGCGCAGCGATTTCCCGCCACTTTAGAACTTTCCCTGATCTCGGCAATTCTGGCACTGGCTTTGGGTGTGCCGATGGGGGTATACACCGCCATTCATCGTAAAACCCTGCTCTCCAAGGCGTTCATGACCCTATCTTTGATGGGCGTTTCGTTGCCAACATTTCTGATCGGCATTTTACTTATATTGATTTTCGGCGTGGTTTTACGCTGGCTGCCGACATTCGGGCGCGGTGACGTGGTTGATCTGGGCTGGTGGACAACCGGGCTGCTTACAGCTTCAGGCCTCAAAGCCATCATTTTGCCTGCGATTACCCTTGGAATTTTCCAAATGACGCTGATCATGCGTCTGGTGCGCGCTGAGATGATGGAAGTGTTGCGCACGGA
>CAZJUF010000344.1:0-3345 GCA_964549055.1 uncultured Hyphomicrobiales bacterium
GCCAGTTCGTCAATTATTTCCCAAAAGCTGTTTTCCAGCCTGATGCTTGTGCTTTGACCATTAAGACGCAAACGGCGGGTATGACTTTCGTATCTATCGGGGTCCTGCCCTGCAAAAATCTGACACATTATTTAATCCTTCCGACTAAACTGTTCAGTCGTGAAAAAAACTCCTCTTTCAGGTTAGCTCAAAAGTGAGCATTGGTCCAATGAGCTGGGATTTCACCCCTCGACCAGCAATGATTGAGGCCCTGTTTACAGGTTTATTACCTGTTATGTTCGCAACAGGCGCGGGAATGGCGAAGTTGAACGATCGCAGGATAAATTGTTGCACACTAACGCCACTCCCGGTATCACTTCATTCATGAAATTATTAAAACTCAATGCTCTGGACAGTGATGATTTAGGTGTCCTGTCGGCACACCTTCAGGATGCTGTCATCAAAATTGGCGATATGCGCTATCTGGCGGAAGATCGGCAATTTGTCATGGTGCTGAACCGCTTCGACTGGGGCGATGCCCTGGCACCGGAACGGCGCAAGAAAACCTATACCCGTGTTCGTACCGGGCTTCAGTTCGGCCATGTGCTCAGTGTCAAAAAATCAAAAGTGATGCAGTCCAATATGGATGCTGTGATTGACCTGCTGGCGATTGAATTTACGCCAACACAGGCACCATCGGGCATTATAACGCTGATTTTTGCTGGCGGTGGTGCCATCCGGCTTGAGGTTGAGTGCATTGAAGCGCGCCTGAATGATCTGGGCCTTGCCTGGCAGACCGGCAATCTGCCGGATCACGAGGAACAATAGTACGTCCAAAATCCTGAAGAGGAAAGAATGCCGCAATGGTGCTGAAGCTTGATACATCACAAAACGGATTTAAAGACGAGTTCGCCCATCTCTTGACGATGAAACGCGAAACTTCTGTCGATGTGAATGCAACTGTCGCCGAAATTCTGGCGCAAGTTAAAACGCACGGTGATGCCGCCCTGATTGAGTATACCGCAAAGTTTGACGGTTTCGACGTTGAGACTTGCGGCCTTGCTGTTTCCAGTGATGAAATTGAGCAGGCATTCAAGGAGTGCGATGACGAGGTGATTGCGGCACTGGAGTTTGCGCTTACCCGCATAGAAACCTATCACAAGCGCCAAAAGCCGGCAGATGACCGGTTTGCTGCAGGTGAAGGCATTGAGCTTGGTCACAAATGGACAGCGGTTGAAGCTGCCGGTCTTTATGTGCCCGGCGGACTGGCAAGTTACCCCAGTTCGGTTTTAATGAATGCGGTGCCCGCAAAAGTTGCCGGGGTCAAGCGTCTGGTGATGGTGATGCCAACACCGGGAGGCAAACTTAATTCCGCAGTTCTGGTGGCTGCAAAACTCGCCGGGGTCAGCGAGATCTACCGTATTGGCGGGGCTCAAGCCATCGGCGCGCTTGCCTATGGCACAGACACCATAAAATCGGTTGCCAAAATTGTCGGGCCGGGAAACGCTTATGTGGCAGCCGCCAAACGGCAGGTGTTTGGCACAGTCGGTATTGATATGATTGCCGGTCCATCGGAAGTACTGGTGGTGGCCGACAGGCACAATGACCCGGCCTGGATAGCGGCTGATTTACTGGCGCAGGCTGAGCATGATAGTGCGGCGCAATCAATTCTGATTTGTGATGATGCTGATTTTGCCGCCTCTGTTGAGCGTGAAGTGGAACGCCAGCTTGTGAGCCTGCCAAAACGCGATATAGCGGCAAAAAGCTGGGCTGATTATGGCACCGTGATCCTTGTTGGCACTCTTGATGAAGCCGTAGCCCTGATTGATCAACTGGCACCGGAACATCTGGAACTTGCCTGTGAGGATGCCGAACAACTGGCCGCTGATGTTACCAACGCCGGGGCAATTTTTATTGGCCGCCATACGCCTGAAGCCATTGGTGATTATGTCGCCGGTCCCAATCATGTTTTGCCCACAGCACGAAGTGCGCGGTTTTCTTCCGGCCTCAATGTGCTTGATTTCATGAAACGGACATCATTGCTGAAATGTTCGAGCGATGGTTTACGTCATCTGGCGTCAGCGGCAATTACCCTGGCAAAATCCGAAGGCCTCGATGCCCATGCACGCTCAATCTCCATCCGCATCAACCCGGATAAAGGGGATGTGTGATGGTTGAGGTCGATGATGAAAATAAAAACCAGCTGGTCAATATAACTCTGGATGAAAAAACTCTGGCGCGTGCAGCCCCTGATGTGGAGCATGAGCGCAAGGTGGCAATTTTTGATCTGCTGGAAGATAATTTTTTCAAACTTGAGAACAAAGATAACGGGCCCTATCAGCTGCATTTATCAATTGTTGAAGGCCGGTTGATGTTTGATGTTTACAATCAGGCGGAAGAACATTGCACCGCCGTTATTCTGTCGCTTTCTTCCTTCAGACGGATTGTCAAAGACTATTTTATCGTCTGTGAAAGCTATTTTGCCGCCATCAAAACCTCAACACCGAGCCAGATTGAGGCCATAGACATGGGCAGGCGCGGCCTCCACGATGAAGGCAGCACCATCCTTAAGGAGCGGCTGGATGGCAAAATAGAAGTTGATTTTCCCACAGCCAGGCGCCTGTTTACGCTGGTGTGTGTGTTGCACTGGAAGGGTTAAGCGGATTGAATGAGGCGCTCACAGAAGAAATGCCCGGTGCCGTTCTTTTTGCCTGCAGCCAAAACTCCATTCGCTCACCCATGGCAGCAGGGATATTACGCCATTTCATGGGCCACAGGATTTTTGTTGAATCTGTCGGCGTGCGTGCCGGCGAGGTCTCCGGTTTTGCCACAGCGGTGATGGATGAAATCGGCATTGATATTTCTGATCATACGCCTAAAAGCTTTGAAGAATATGCTGATACATCCTTCGATATTGTGATTTCACTATCGCCGGAAGCTCATCATACAGCGATCGAGCTTACCCGCACCAATTCACTTGAAGCATTTTATTGGGCAACGTTTGATCCCGCCGACGCTGTCGGCAGTCGCGAACAAATTCTCGATTCATATCGCTCTGTGAGGGATGCTCTTTTGCAGAAAATCAAACAACGCTTTGTTGTTGCCACGGCACCTAATGTTTAAGCCCGACGGGTTTTGAATTGCACCTGCGAACCGCTGCCATTGCTTAGGTCACAGGTTCAAAAATAGAAATAAAAATTACATAAAAATACGTTTTACCAGTTACGAAGTGCTCCCCCGGGGAAGGGGGAGCGTATTCGTAATTTACGGCTTCAATCTTTCCCCCAGTAAAAAAGGAAGGTATCAACCATGCCTCACAATCGCAGAGAAACACAGTTTTCAAACGAGCGAAAGGTACCTCACAGG
>CAZJUF010000345.1:0-3342 GCA_964549055.1 uncultured Hyphomicrobiales bacterium
CTACTTCATGCAACGCACCGTTGTTGGCGCACCAGGCATGAGTGCCGGGGCTGCAACTTATTATCAGCAGCTGTTTACCAAAGTGTTCAACACACCGGAATGGCAGAAGTACCGCACCAAGAAAAGCCTGCAGGGCGATCTTCTGGTCGGTGATGGTCTGATGGCTTATTGGAAAAATGAGCGTGAAGTACATCGTCAAATGCTGATCAAAATGGGCGTCATCAAAAGCTGATCCACTATTTTGAAAAATAACAAAAAAATCTACAAACTGGTATTGCGGGGAAAATTTCGATCATGAGAATAGCTGAACTTGTTATGGCAATTGTGATGGCAATTTTCTCCGCTTACCTGATGTGGAAAAGTGCGGAGCTACCTATCGGCTGGATTCCCGATGAAGGCCCCGGTGGCGGGTTCTGGCCGTTCTGGCTGGCCGCAGCCATGCTGGCATCGTGTCTGTCAATAATCTACAGATGGATCAGAAAAACCAGCCCGCTTTCCCGCTCCACCGAAATTTTCATGGATGCTGAAGCCATCAAGGGTTTTGTTCTGGTTGCGGGCTCTTTGATTGTCACTGTCGGGCTGTTTCATTACATCGGTATTTACGGGGCGTTACCGCTTTTCCTGATTTTTCATATTCGGTTTTTAGGCGGGCACTCGTGGTCCTTCACCGGTTTCATGGCTGTGATCACGCCGGTGGTAACATTTCTCTTTTTTGAAATTGTACTCAAGATAACGCTGCCAAAAGGGCTGACGGATGAGTATTTTTACCCAATTTTCGCATTGTTTGCTTGAAAGAGCACGTAACGATGCATAACACGTTTTAATTAATCGGCAGAAAATTATGGAAATCTTGGGTCTGTTAATGGATGGCTTTGCAATTGCGCTGCAGCCCTTAAACCTTGGCCTCATTATCGTCGGGTGTGCCCTGGGGCTCATCATTGGCGCGATGCCCGGTCTTGGTTCGGTAAACGGCGTCGCCATTTTGCTGCCGATCACCTTTTTAGTACCCCCGACCGGTGCGATCATATTTCTTGCGGCACTATATTATGGCGCCATGTATGGCGGCGCGGTAAGTTCCATCATGCTCGGCATTCCCGGAGCTTCAACGGCTGTTGCCACCACATTTGACGGCCGCCCCCTGGCCCTTCAGGGCCATGCGGACAAAGCGTTGATTGCCGCTGCCACGGCGTCTTTCGTTGGCGGCACAATTTCTGTTGTTCTTTTTACATTCTTTGCGCCCCCCCTGGCTCACGTTGCTCTGGTGTTTGGTGCGCCCGAAGAATTTGCCCTGATGTTGCTGGCCTTTGCCACCTTTGTAGGCCTGGGCGGCGACGATATCGCCAAAACCATTTTCTCCATCTGTATTGGCCTGGTACTCAGTGCTGTTGGCCTTGATATCATGAGCGGTGAGCCCCGCCTTATCTTTTTCGATATTCCCGGTTTCTTCCGCGGCATCAACTTTCTTGTTCTTGCCATTGGCATATACGGCATTGGCGAAATGCTGTGGACGATTGAAGAAACCCGGGCCACTGGTGGGGCAAAAATTTCCGAAGCCACCGTCACCTTCAAGCGCACAATGGCAGCGCTGCGCGAAATTATGGGATCGTGGAAAGCCGGCCTTATGGGGTCGTTTTTGGGATATTTTGTCGGCATCCTGCCAGCCGCCGGTGCCACCCCTGGCGCACTCATGGCCTATGGGGTTGCCAAACAGATTTCCAAGGATCCTGACAAATTTGGCAAAGGTTCCCTTGAAGGTGTGGTTGCACCTGAGGCTGCCAATAATGCCGCCAGCACAGGATCAATGCTGCCGATGCTGACTTTGGGCATTCCCGGTTCTCCCACCACGGCAATTCTGCTCGGTGGCATGGTGATCTGGGGCCTGGAGCCCGGACCGCTGTTGTTCGTCGAGCAAAAGGAATTTGTCTGGGGTCTGATTGCCAGTCTTTATGCCGCTAACCTGGCTGCGCTTTTGATCAACATTGCTTTCATTCCGGTGTTTATCTGGGTGTTGAAAATGCCCTTCACTATCCTGGCACCGATCATTTTTGTCCTGTGCCTGATTGGTGGGTACGCGCCCACTCAAAGCCTGCATGATGTCTGGCTGATGGTTGGCTTTGGTATTGTCGGCTATATGATGCGCAAACTCGACTATCCTCTGGCGCCTGCTGTTCTGGCCATCGTACTGGGGCCATTGGCAGAGCCCGCCTTGCGTCAATCGCTTTTAATCAATGATGGATCATTCTCGATATTTTTCAATCGGCCTTATTCGGCACCAATTATGATCGTGGCCCTTATTTTGTTGTTCCTGCCTTTGATCAAGCTTGCCGTCAATAAAGTCAAAGGAAAAAAAGCAGCCGCCTGAATGGTGGTTGCCGCTGAACAGGGGAAATTAAAGAAAATTGTAAAACATCGCTGAAATGATGGATATTTTTTCTGGTATATAGTATACCAGTATTGATAATTAGCATTGTGGAATTGATTTTACGGAACCGTCCATGACCCAGACCCGATTAAAAGTTCAACCGATTGCCGAAGACTTCAGTCTTAAATCACGCATTTACGTGTCGTTGAAGCAGGCGATTGTTTCAGCCGATATCTATGATGATGCAACAGATCTCCGGCTGGATGAAAGAAAACTGTCAGAGCAATTCGGCATCAGCAGAACGCCGTTGCGAGAAGCTCTTGCCCGGCTCGAACAGGAAGGGCTGGTGAAAATCATGCCCCGCCGCGGTGTCTTTATTGCCCGCCGGACCAAAGTTGAAATTCTGGAAATGATAACCGTGTGGGCGGCACTGGAGAGCATGGCCGCGCGTCTGGCCACCTTGCATGCAAGTGATGCCGAAATTGCCGCCTTGCGTCAGATGGCGTCGGCCTTTGAAAATCCCGGCCCCAATGCCGACATCGACGAATACTCAGAAACCAACATCAAATTTCATCAGGCGATTTTAAAGCTGGGGAAATGCCCGCTTATCGAAAAAATTGCCGAAGGATTATTCATGCATGTTCGCGCCATTCGTTCACGCACCATTTCCGAAGGCGACCGGTTCAACAAATCGATTGTTGATCACATGCATATCATAGAAGCGCTGGAGGCGCGTGACACCGAACTTGCTGAACGGCTGGTGAGGGAACATACGCTCAACCTTGCCGAGCATGTCAAACAAAACGTCACCAACCTCGATTGAATACAAAGCAGTAATTTTAAAAAGAGCATAGATGCTCTTGGCAACCATTAACGGAAGAACTTTATGTCCACCACGCCCGCCGACACCGATACCGAAACACTAACGGACGGCTTTCATCTTATCATCGATGCGCTCAAGCTTAACGATATCAACACAA
>CAZJUF010000346.1:0-3309 GCA_964549055.1 uncultured Hyphomicrobiales bacterium
CGGGTTATTTTTCCAAGGATGCGATTATTGAAGGGGCGTTTGCCGCCCAAACCGGTATTGGCCAGTATGCGTTTTATCTTCTGGTGTTTGCCGCCTTCATGACGTCTTTTTATTCGTGGCGATTGATGTTCATGACATTTGAAGGCCGTGCGCGCGCCAGTGCTGATGTCATGTCAAAAGTTCACGAATCGCCAAAAATCATTCTCGTACCGCTGTTTTTGCTGGCAATTGGAGCGCTTGGAGCGGGGTTGGTTTTCCACAATATGTTCATTGGAGAAGGCAGTGCCGAGTTTTGGCGCGAAGCTATCTTTACCGGGCCCGACAACAATATTCTGGCGGCGATTGAAGAAGTGCCAACCTGGGTGGTTTATTCCGCCACTATCGCCATGGTTACCGGGTTTCTTCTTAGTTTCTATTTTTATATTGTCGCCCCAATGGTGCCGGTCAATATGGCGGCAACGTTCACCATCGCTTACAAGTTTCTGCTCAATAAGTGGTACTTCGATGAGATTTACGACTTCTTGCTGGTCAGGCCGATCAAAGCGCTGGGGTATTTCTTGTGGAAGAAGGGCGATGGCTGGCTCATTGATGGCTTTGGACCCGATGGAGTGTCGGCCCGGGTGCTTCAGCTTACCGGTCGCATAAATAAAATTCAAAGCGGGTTTCTATATCATTATGCCTTTGCCATGCTTATCGGCGTTGCCGCCTTCGCTACATTCTTCATTTTCTCGGGAGTGAAGTAATGTCCGATTGGCCAATTCTTTCGATCATCACCTTTTTGCCACTGCTGGGCGCGCTGTTCATCTTCTTTCTGGTTAGAGGTGAAGATGAGATAGCTGAACGCGGTGCCAAGTATGTTGCCTTGTGGACGACGATTATCACTTTCATCCTGTCGATTTTTATCTGGATAGAATTTGATTTTACCACTTCGGGTTTTCAGTTTGTCGAAGAACGTCCATGGCTCGGTGATACCATCAGCTATCGCATGGGGGTTGATGGCATATCGATGCTGTTCGTCATTTTGACAACTTTCCTGATGCCGGGATGTATTCTGGCAAGCTGGGTCTCGGTCAAGTCCCGCGTCAAAGAATATATGATTGCATTTTTGGTGCTGGAAACGTTGCTGATCGGCGTTTTCTGTGCGCTTGATCTGGTGTTGTTCTACCTGTTCTTTGAAGGTGGCTTGATCCCGATGTTCCTGATTATCGGCATCTGGGGTGGCAAGCGCCGGGTCTATGCCAGTTTCAAGTTTTTCCTCTATACGCTTCTGGGCTCGGTGTTGATGCTGATTGCCATCATGGCGATGTATGCCGAATCGGGTACAACCGACATCACCCAATTGCTGACCTATGATTTCCCCGCTGGCATGCAGACGTGGCTGTGGTTAGCGTTCTTTGCGTCGTTTGCGGTGAAAATGCCGATGTGGCCGGTGCACACCTGGCTGCCGGATGCGCACGTGGAAGCACCGACGGCTGGTTCGGTGGTGCTGGCGGCGATCTTGTTGAAGATGGGCGGGTACGGGTTTTTGCGCTTTTCAATTCCGATGTTCCCGCTGGCCTCGGCTGAATTTGCCCCCTTGATCTTCACCCTGTCGGTGATCGCGATCATCTATACCTCGCTGGTGGCTTTGATGCAGCAGGATATGAAAAAGCTGGTTGCCTATTCATCGGTCGCCCACATGGGGTTCGTTACCATGGGGATTTTTGCACTCAACCAACAGGGTATTCAGGGCGGTATTTTCCAGATGCTCAGCCATGGTCTGGTGTCGGGTGCCTTGTTCCTGTGTGTCGGTGTGATTTATGATCGTATGCATACGCGCGAGATTTCGGCTTACGGCGGGCTGGTCAACCGCATGCCGCTTTATGCCTTTGTCTTTATGTTGTTCACCATGGCCAATGTGGGGCTGCCGGGAACAAGCAGTTTTGTTGGTGAATTCCTGACCCTGCTTGGCACTTATAAAGTCAACACCTGGGTTGCTTTCCTGGCGACGACCGGGGTCATTTTGAGTGCGTGTTATGCCTTGTGGCTGTATCGGCGCACTGTATTTGGCGAGATGGAAAAAGAAAGTCTCAAGAACATTACTGACATGAATATGCGCGAAGCTGTGGTGATCGTTCCCCTGGCCGTCCTGATCATTTTGTTTGGCATATATCCCGCACCTATTTTTGACGTTACTGCTGCATCAGTTGAAAACCTGATATCGAATTATGAGCAGGCGTTGGCAACCTTTGATGCTGCAAATGCAGCACTTCAAGCGCAGTAAAGGCTGAAACACATGCAAAATGCCTTTGTCCCCGAGCAATTGATCCCCGCATCGCCGGAAGTTTTTCTGGCACTTGCTGCCATGGTGTTCTTGATGTTCGGTGTGTTTTCCAAAAAAGACACGTCAGATTTAATGTCAATATTATGTGCCGCTACACTTGGCATAGCGGCGGCAATGGTGGCGATGATACCTGAAAGCGCTGCAAGTGCTTTCAACAACGCATTTATTCTCGATCCCTTCGCCAGATTGTTGAAAATACTGACCTATGTGGCCTCAGCTGCGGCCATTGTTATGTCGATGACATACAACCGGCGTTTAAAAACCGCCCGATTTGAATTTCCCATCCTCATCCTGTTGGCCACGCTTGGCATGGGTATGATGATTTCAGCCAATGATCTGATAGCGCTCTATATGGGCCTTGAGTTGCAAAGTCTGGCGCTCTATGTCATTGCCGCCTTTAACCGCGATTCCAGTCGTTCGAGCGAAGCCGGATTGAAATATTTTGTGCTGGGTGCTTTGTCATCGGGCATGCTGCTTTATGGTGCATCGTTGATTTATGGCTTTACCGGGGCTACGGGATTTGCCGAAATTGCGACGTTCGTTACGGCCAACGGCAGCAGTTTGGGATTGATTTTCGGTATTGTCTTCCTGTTGGCGGGGCTGGCGTTTAAAGTCTCTGCCGTTCCTTTCCACATGTGGACGCCAGACGTTTATGAAGGTGCCTCAACGCCGGTTACCGCCCTGTTTGCGTCCGCGCCAAAAATTGCGGCGATGGCAATGTTCATTCGCGCCATGGTCGCAGCTTTTCCTGCCATTACCGATCAATGGCAGCAGATCATTGTGTTTATCTCAATTGGCTCAATGGTTTTGGGCGCGTTTGCAGCCATTGGACAGCACAACATCAAACGCCTGATGGGCTATAGCTCGATTGGCCACATGGGCTTTGCGCTGGTGGGGCTGGCTGCGGGAACAGAAGACGGGGTGCAGGGCGTCATCATCTATATGGTGATTTATCTCGCCATGACCCTTGGCACTTTCGGGTGTAT
>CAZJUF010000347.1:0-3292 GCA_964549055.1 uncultured Hyphomicrobiales bacterium
CGGAAGCCAGTGAGGCCAGGGCTGCAAAAACCCTGATGTGGCCAACACGCAGAACCAGCTTGGGCGTGATGGCCGCACCAAAAAGAAGACCGATGAAATAAGCGGACATGACAATACCGGTAACCCCGGTGCCAAATCCTTCCAGGCTTGCCCGCAATCCCAACAACGATCCCTGTAGACCATTGCCAAGCATTAACAGTGCAAACCCGAAAAGCAGCGCCCATACGCTTCTAACAGCTGACAGCATGACATGTTCCGCAAATTTTAGAAAATACCGTTTCCGGCAGATTATTTCAAACGCCGGAACGTTTCATCTTTGGGTGTTCGGTGTCAAAAAAACTTCCCCAAATACGACCGTATGAGGGCTGAATGCGACCCACGAAATATTCGTCAGGACTGCACTATTGTGGCGGCGGCGGGGTCAAGTTCCAGGCGTTGCAGGGGGATTTCCTCACCGGTTTTAACACAATAGCCGTATTCACCTTCATCCATGCGCTTGAGAGCTGCGTCGATTTTTTGGATTTCAACCCGTCTGCGGCGTTCGGTTTCCTGCGCCATGGCCTGGCCCTGCATGGCATCCATGCGTGATAATCGCCCCACTGATGTCTGATCCAGTACCACCGGTGAACTTGCATCGTGAGATAGCTCAAGCAGGGCCTGCAATTCCTGTTTAAGGTCTAAAAGGCGCTTTTTAAAATACTCGATATCGATGTCTGACCGGCTCATTTGATGAAAACCCTAGTTTTTCTTGCCGCGCATAGTGAAGAATGATCCCGCCGCATCAATGAATATCTGCCCGGGCCTGAGGGTTTTGGCAGGTTGGTTCTGGGCTGTCTCCAGACGATCGACCTTGTCATCAGGTATTGGACGCAAATTATCCAGCACCGTTGGTTTGGTTGAAATTTGTGCCCGCGATTGTTGTTCCACATGCGCTTTTAGCACGTCGGTCACCTTGGAAAAAGCCGCAAACGGGCGCATGTTTCGACTTACCAGCGATCCGTTACCGGACACAGATGTGGCAGTCTTTGTGTTGCTATAGCCCATACTGCCGGGCCCGGCTGTCGGATATCGCACCTGTTGCACCTGACCGGGATTTTCCAAACGTGTTCCTTTGACCGGGTTTTGCGCATTTGATCTGGCGTATTGTGTGGTCGCAACAAGCGCATTTTCCACCGGGCTGGGGCGACCGAGGTTTTTCAACAAGCCCTCGTTGAGTTTTAACGGCTGTCCCGGCACGCGCACCAATTGTGGTCTGTCCACCCTGTAACTGGCGACGTCACTGGAGTGTTTCGATACCAGGCCATAATAGACCTGGCGCAAGGTGCGCTCTTGACCGCGTTTGTCGTAGAAAATTGACGGATTGGACTTTGCCGCCTGGGGAAAGAGCGCGGCCGCACTGACACCGGGTTTTTTCGAAGCGGCTGAGATAAACTCGCCACCGCCTTTAAGACCGAGGAAATGGGCAATATATAATTCGCCCTGACGCGGCTCACGGCCTAACAGCTCCTTGAGGTAGGTGGCACTTTTATTGGCATAGGCCCCTGCCATCACAGCCGAGATATCCGGGTCTTTACGCAGGGCAAGAATTTCCCTGCTGAGAGCGGAGTTGGGAACTTTATACCGCCCTGACGGTGTGGCCTCAATGGCGTCCGAATATTGTTTCAGGCCGAATTTTGGACCAAACTCCTTTAACGTCGCCAGCCAGGTCTGATCAATAAACTGAAACAGGCCTGTTGCACTCGAAGTCTTTGCTTTTGCGTCGGTTTTCAGATTACTTTCACGCACCGCCGTATCAACCAGATACTTGAAATCAATCCCGGTTGCCTTGCTCGCACGCACGAGCGCTGCTTCAATTTGCGGACGTATTGAAGTATTGTTTTTTGCGGTAAGTGCAGTCGGGTTACTCATAATACCACCTTGATAAGCAAGACCCGGGCCATTTGAAAACACCAGATGTCAAATGACACCGGACTGCTGCAGCTTAAAATCGAGTATATCGGCATCAAACGGTTTCACAAGGCATTCTGTAGCCCCGCTCCAGACCGCCCGGCCCATGGCTTCCACATCTGTCTTATCCAGGCAAAACAGGATTACCGGTGCCTGACTGTAACGTGCGCGACGTAATATAGCCAGACGTTCAAGAAACTGCTGGCCATCCATTTTTGACATTTTACAGTCCACCAGAATAACGTCAGGCATGGCCTGTTCACATAAAGACAGGGCCTCCTCACCATCCGATGTGACGTCTACATCAAATTCATATGCCGACAGATAATCACAGGTGCTGTCACCGGCAATATTTTCGTCATTGAGAACCAGGCATTTTTTCATCAAATTACTTTCACCCGACAATCGGGTTATTTAGATAAACGGTGTTACCGAATTTAATTTCGGACCTCCTGTGATTTTCCCCGCACCGATGTTAAACAGTCGTAAGACGTCAATCGTTAACCGTTGGTTAATGGTTATTAACACTTATGCACACGAGTTTTTGTTGATACTTTTCAATGCCATAAATGAGTTCTATGCAATGTATCCACAGGCACTTGTGGAAATCTTTAGAATCATTTCTGTCATTGTCGCAGCGGAAAAAATCCCCGCCATTTGCCTGTGATTATCAACCTAATTGCATTTACCGGGTCTAACGGGTTAGTTTGACTTCGAAAATTCTGGTTTTAAACGAGAGGCAAAACGATACTATGTCGGGATTGTATTTTGAGGAATTTGAGGTTGGGCGGGTGTTTCAACACCCTTTGCGCCGCACGGTTACGGAAATGGACAACATGTTGTTTTCCAATATGACGCTCAATCCGCAACCGCTGCATATCGATCGTCATTTTTGCGAGACCGAGACCGAGTTTGGTCAACCGTTGATGAACTCCCTGTTCACGTTAGGCTTAATGATCGGGATTTCGGTGAGTGACACCACCATCGGCACGACAATTGCCAACCTCGGCATGAGCGAGGTTAAATTCCCCCACCCGCTGTTTCAGGGCGACACGGTGCATGTGAGTACCGAAGTGATGTCAAAACGCAAAAGCAAATCGCGGCCTGATGCGGGCATTGTCGAGTTTTTGCACCAGACCTTCAATCAGGATGATGTGCTGGTTGCCTTGTGCCACAGGCAGGCGTTCATGCGCTGCAAGCCCGAGGCATAGACTCATGCGATCAGCCCTGTTTATCCCCGCCGACAATGAGCGCAAACTGGAAAAAGCCCCTGACTGCGGCGCTGATACAGTCATCTTTGATCTTGAAGACAGTGTGCATAATGAGCGCAAACAAATCGCCCGCG
>CAZJUF010000348.1:0-3286 GCA_964549055.1 uncultured Hyphomicrobiales bacterium
CTAAATTCGCCGTTTCCGCCATTTACTTACCTCCAAAATGCTTGATAAGAAACACATGTAGTGTCGCACAAAAGCGATCAAATGTCGAATGTCAGACAAAGAAATTTTATAAAAAACGCTTTTCTGTGCATGGTTCTGTGTACAAAACACCTTGATTAAATTTGCGGGCAACAATGCAATTGTTCTTTAACTGCCTGCAAGTTTTTTCCCCGATAAAACTTGCAGCACAGCTTTTTACAAGGCACAATCAGCTCAATTCCGCTCTTTTTGTTCAAGAAAGCAAGGGATATGGTTGATATTAGTCCCCATCCTCTCCAGGCCCAGATTTCCGCGCTTAAAGTCGAGCATCGACAGGTAAAGGACATCATTCAGGAATTGGAGAGCAGCCAAAACTTCAACAGCCTGGCGTTAAAACGCTACAAGAAGAAAAAACTGTGCCTTAAAGACAGCATTCATAAGCTTGAAAATGACATGCTGCCCGATATCATCGCCTGAAACGGCATTGAATGATTCGAAAGCTTTCAAGCTCTGACAGCTGATTCTAAGCCTGTGCCGCCCTGGAGTTATTTTTAAACTCAAACATGGCTTTATCGGCGCGGGCCACCAGCGTATCAACATCATCGTCTGCCATAAACATGGCAAAACCAACTGAAACACTGACAAAAATCTCATTTTTATTGTAGACAACCGGCTCGGCAGAGATTTTAGCCATCAGGTCTTCAACCTTCATCCTGGCAACTTTCTCATCCGCCTGCACCAAAATCACCCCAAATTCATCACCGCCAAGCCGGCCAACCACATCTGAACTACGGACGTTTTCGGCTAAAACCTTACCGACATACCTCAGCACCTCGTCACCGGCACCGTGGCCAAACTCGTCATTCACCTTCTTGAAAT
The DNA here is from genome assembly GCA_964549055.1 of uncultured Hyphomicrobiales bacterium. Lineage (GTDB taxonomy): Bacteria > Pseudomonadota > Alphaproteobacteria > Rhizobiales > JAJFHR01 > JAJFHR01. Next base: position 898 of record CAZJUF010000348.1, read on the forward strand.
CATTGAGATCGAGATACAAAAAGCTAGCTGTCATGGTGTAGCGGCGGGCGTATGCCAGAGCGCGGTTTAATTCACGATCAAAGGCACGCCGGTTCAAAACCTGAACCAAAGGGTCCTCATCGGCAATAAACTCAAGTTCTTCAACCTTTTGCTGGCTGTAAACAAGTTCCTGTTTGAGGCGGTCCACTTCAGCCATCAATGTCATAACCGCGGTTTCAACCTGGGGCGTCATTTCGCCAACAGGAATGCTTTCAGCCACGGCTGCGGCCTTTTTTCTTCGACGTATAACCGGATTAATTGGGCGCACAGATTGTTCGCGCGGCTCAATTGCGGTTGAAACATTCTCCATTTTTTTTGCTCTTGCCATTTTCATATGCATCGACTTGTTTCAAAAACCCATATATATCTAGTAATATCTTGGTTAACAAACTCCAAACACTCTGTGTGATGTTCAATTTTTTTGCCAAAAAAGCCTGAGCAATGGCTACAGACAACTTGCACCACTGGCACTCTCGCCTATAATCCACCTCACTTTATACAATAATCAGGCTTTCTAATGGCATCACCAACTCCCCTCGTCGCAATTATCATGGGCTCTCAGTCCGACTGGCCAACAATGCGTCATAGCGCTGAAATACTCGATACTCTCAATGTCGCCTATGAGACCCGCATAGTCTCGGCCCACCGCACCCCGGACCGTATGTTTGAATTTGGCAAATCAGCCAAAGCCAAGGGCATAAAAGTCATCATCGCCGGTGCCGGAGGTGCCGCTCATTTGCCCGGCATGGTGGCCGCCATGACCATTTTACCGGTGCTCGGTGTTCCGATTAAAAGCGATGCCATGAGCGGCAGCGACAGTCTTCATTCCATCGTTCAGATGCCAGCGGGCGTTCCTGTCGGCACGCTGGCCATTGGCCGCGCCGGTGCGGTTAATTCAGGCCTGATGGCCGCCAGCATTCTCGCTCTTGAAGATGAAACCCTTGCCGCGCGCCTGACCCAGTGGCGCGAAGACCAGACAAATGCGGTAAAAGACCGACCCGTTGATGATGAATAAGGTTTTGGCAGCCCTTGAGCCCGGTTCGACAATTGGTATTCTCGGTGGTGGACAGTTGGGCCGGATGCTGGCGCTGGCGGCTGCACGGCTGGGTTTCAGTGTCCATGTATTCTGTCCCGATGAAAACAGTCCGGCATTTAAGGTGGCTGAGAAATCTTACCTGTTTGAGTATAATGATGAAGAAGCACTTGGCCGCTTTGCTCAAGCCACGGATGTCATCACCTACGAATTCGAAAACGTTCCCGCCCACACGGCCGCCTACTTAAGCGCAAAAACCGCCCTTCACCCCAATGCCGGTGCTCTGAAAATCGCCCAGGACAGATTGGCTGAGCGCGAATTTCTAACCTCAACCGGCATAGCAATTGCGCCATATGCCGGCATTTCCTGTGTTGATGATATTGAAAAAGCATTGGCAAAAATCTCCATGCCAGCCGTCCTCAAAGCCAGTCGAATGGGCTATGACGGCAAAGGTCAGGCGGTTATTAAAACGCTGGATGATATACCCGGTGCCTGGGAGAAAATCGGCCGCATTGCCGCCATTGTGGAAGCTTTCATCCCGTTTGAGCGCGAAATTTCGGTCATCATCGCCCGCAGTCAATCAGGCGAGATGGTGGCCTTCGACCCCGGCGAAAACAAACACGTCAATCACATACTGGACCAGACCCTGGTTCCCGCCAACATTAGCGATACCACCCATCATGCAGCCCTGAAGATAGCGCGAACCATTGCAGATGCCCTCGATTATGTCGGCATACTGGCAGTGGAATTATTTGTCTGCAACGCGCCCGGCTATGAGCCCTTGTACGTCAATGAAATTGCCCCGCGCGTCCACAATTCCGGCCACTGGACCCAGGATGCCTGTCATACCGACCAGTTTGAGCAACATATCAGGGCAATTTGCGGCTGGCCGCTGGGTGCTGCCCACCGGCATTCAGATGCCGTGATGAAAAATCTCATTGGTGATGATTATTACCAGTGGCCGCACTTTGCCGCCCTTGGCGACCACAATGTGCATCTCTATGGCAAAACGAAAGTGCGCGAGGGCCGGAAAATGGGTCACGTAAACCAGACAAAACCGCACAAGAAAGCCACTTGAGCCGAAAAACAGTAATCAATCACTTTTATTTAGAGAATTTTTGAAGAAATCACCTCTAGGTATAGACAAGGCCATCGGGGTTTGATACACCCCTGATCGTGGGCTTTCCTAGGAAAGCAGCCATCGGTATGTGGTATTGCCACAATTTTAATGCTGAAAATTAATCGTTATTGAGAACGGAACAAACATTCGTGCAAGTACTAGTACGTGACAACAACGTCGATCAGGCGCTCAAGGCG
>CAZJUF010000349.1:0-3269 GCA_964549055.1 uncultured Hyphomicrobiales bacterium
TTATCCCATCGGGCCAGAATTTCCGGCTCTTTTTTGGGCAATCCGGCACGCATGGGGAAATCGGTTTTGGGCAGGAACAGAGTTTCGCGATAATCGCGTGGCTCAACTGGCTGGTCGGCTTGGGTCATCTTCAATCAGATCTATGTAGTGGCGTGAAAAATATTTGTTACGTACATATAACGATGCGCGCGTTGTAACAATGGCAAGTTTGATTTTTTCTACATTCTAGCCAAGGGCGTGGTGAGCCATGGGATCACCGTTGGCGGCCATATCGGCCAGTATCGCGCGCGCCTTGAGGCTGTCCTCATCCATTTGAATTATCAGTTTTTCGACGCTTTCAAAAGCTGCATCGCTACGCAAACATTCAATCAGTTCGACCTGGAGGGTTTTGCCGTATAGATCACCGGCAAAATCAAACAGGTGAACTTCCAGCACAACGCCATGTTTATGGAAGGTCGGACGGCTGCCAATGTAGGCGACACCGGGACGGGTTTGAGTTTCGCCGTTTATTTTTACCCGGACGGCATAAATGCCGAGTTTGGGCCAGCCGCCTTGTTCAATGAATATATTGGCGGTGGGATAGCCTAAATCGCGCCCGCGTTTATCACCTTCAACCACCGGTCCTTGCAGGTGCCACCAGTATCCCAGCAGATCGGCCGCCTGGCGCATGTGACCGTGTCGCAGTTTTTCGCGAATGAAGCTGGAGGAATAAGCAACGTCGCCATAAGTGTTTTCGCGCATGAAAACCGGGTCGATGCTGGTTACGCCAAACCCAAACTCCGCGCCCATCTGTTTGAGCAGGGCAACGTCGCCCACGCGCTTGTTGCCAAAGTGAAAATCATAGCCACAGACAATATGAGAAATGCCATGCTGGTTTACCAGAATTTTTTCGATAAAATCATGGGCCGACATTGCCGCAAGAGCGCGGTCAAATGTCAGCACCGACAAGACGTCCAGTCCCAGTTTTTCCATCAGCCGGGCTTTGACTTCCAGCGGCGTCAAGCGGAAGACCGGCGTGTCGGCTCGGAAAAAAGTGCGCGGGTGAGGTTCAAACACGATAACGCCAAAGGGCTTGTCATTGGCCTTGGCAAGGTGTTCTGTCTGCTTGAGAACAGCTTGATGGCCTAAGTGCACGCCATCAAAATTGCCGATCGCCAGCACGGCGTTGCGATCATTGTCTTTCAGACATGTCCCGTTTTGAATAATTTTCATATGCTGGCTATATTGTACCTGTTCAACGTGACTTCTTTTGCCTCGGCACGAGAACGGCTGCTTCGCCCTCGATGACAATGGTATCTCCCACTTTACAGATACACAGAAGCGTTGCGCGGGATTTTTCTGTGTCCAGCGTTAGGACTTCAACCGTTGTTATCACTTCATCACCGAGAAAAACCGGTGCCTTGAAGGCGATTGATTGTGACATATAGATGGTGCCAGACCCCGGCAGCTGGGTGCCGATGACGGTTGAAATATAACTTGCCGACAACATGCCATGGGCAATGCAGCGGCCAAAGCGGGTGGTGGCGGCAAAATTCTCATCTAAATGTAATGGGTTAAAATCCCCCGATACCTCGGCGAACATTTTCACATCCTCAATCTGGACAATTCTGGTCATGGTCGCAGTATGTCCAACGGCCAAATCATCTATAAAAAAAGTCTGCGTTTTCATGAGGTTTTGTTCATTTCGATTGCCTGATGGTGTGGATGAAAGCCCATTCATATAGCGCGCGGCACAATTGTGCAATTATCCATTTACGAGAAAAATTCCCTTTTACTACTTTTCGCATATGGCGTTAACTCTATGTTTAACCGACTGAGGTAACTTGGATGAAGGGGCCGAATAAAGTCTTCGGGTAGGGAAGTATCGCCAATGGCAGTTTTTACGCGATACTGATTTTCCAAAAATCGAAATTCAGCCTGCGGTTTTGCAAAATTTTCACACCCTTCGGGGTGTGAGTTCCGTGATTTTAGTAAATGGAGTTATAAATATGTCAATCGATGCAACCATGCCGATATTGGTGGTAGATGATTACAAGACAATGGTCCGTATCATCCGTAACCTGCTCAAACAGCTGGGGTTTAATAATGTTGATGATGCCGCCGATGGCGTCGAAGCCTTGTCTAAATTACGGGAAAAGAAATATGGGCTGGTTATTTCCGACTGGAATATGGAGCCGATGACGGGCTACGAGCTTCTCAAGGAAGTCCGTGGTGATGAAACGCTGAACAGAACGCCATTCATTATGGTAACAGCGGAATCGAAAACCGAAAACGTCATTGCGGCCAAGAAGGCTGGCGTAAACAATTACATCGTCAAGCCGTTTAATGCACAGACTTTAAAAGGCAAGATTAACGCTGTTTTCGGCGAATAATCGGGCCACTTCGCGCTTGAATCACAGATAACAACACGGGCCCAGGCATGGGCCTGAAGGAAATCGGTTGGGATTTTCCACCCTTCCTCATCGGAGACACAAGAAAATGGCTGTAGCTGAAACAATTGTAGAAAAAGCGCGCGTTGACCAGATCGTCAATTACATCCGCAAAGATCAAGAGGGTGATATTTCTCTTGTTGAAATCATGTCTCTCGCCGAATTGATGGTCGGCTCGATGCAGACATTCTTCAAGGAGCTGGACACCAATATCTACAAAGAATTCCGTGAGCTGGCAGACTATATCGGCACGGCCAAAAATGAAATCGGACGGCTCCAGGCCGGAGACTTAAGCGACAATTATATCCCCTCAGCCGGGGAAGAACTCGATGCTATTGTTACGGCCACAGAAAACGCCACCAACACCATTATGGGGGCTGCTGAAAACATCATGGAGGCAGACCCATCTGACTCAGAAGCTTATCAGGGTGTCGTCAATGATGCGGTGATGGAAATTTTTGAAGCCTGCTCTTTCCAGGACATAACCGGCCAGCGGATCACCAAGATTGTTGAAACACTGCAACATATCGACGACAGGGTAAGCCGGTTCGCCAGTGCGCTTGGTGCCAGCGATGTCGGTGGTCATGTTAGTCAGGAAGCGTCCGAACGCGAACAACGCAAGCAGGATCTGTTATTGAATGGGCCACAAGGTGTGGGTGAAGCCGTCAGCCAGGATGATATTGACGCACTTCTTGGCTCAGACGACGACAGCAAGCTGGCTGAGGAGATTGATGACAAGATCGCCGAGCAAACAGCTTTGAAAAAATCCAAGGCAATGAAAACCGAAAAACCCGCCAAAACTGCTCCTGAAAAACCAGCGGAAAAACCAGCGGAAAAACC
>CAZJUF010000350.1:0-3264 GCA_964549055.1 uncultured Hyphomicrobiales bacterium
ATGCCGCGCTTGTCAAGATTACCATGAGAAGCATGATGGATGGCATGGCTGCGCTGCCAGTAATGATAGGGCGTCATGGTCATGACGCCAAGAATGCGCCCGACCCAGTCATTGATGGCTTTGCTGCGGAAAAACGAGCCATGACCACAATCATGCTGGATCAAAAACAACCGCACGAGAAAGGCTGCGGCAGGCACACAGATCGCCAAAGCCAGCAGGTAACTGATTGACAGCGCCTGCCAGGCTGCCAGCCACAGTAAAATAAAAGGAACCCCTGTTATCACAATTTCCAGCACGCTGCGCCATTGATCCGGCTTGCGATAGGGTGCAAGCTTCTGAATCCAGTCACCTGCCGGAGTTTGTGTTGCTTCGGATTTATTCGTATTTGACGTTGGTTCCATCCGAAAGGGGTCCTTTTATTTATGTGTCAGGCCTGAAGCCTTACCTTGATTGATCAATCGCCGCCTTGATTCGGGTCAATTTCTTCGCCGGTTTCCTGATCAACAACTTTCATGGAAAGCTTAACCTTACCACGATCATCGAAGCCCAGAAGCTTGACCTTTACCTTATCACCTTCATTGACAATGTCAGTCACTTTTCCAACTCGTTGGGGGGCAAGTTGAGAAATATGAACCAGACCGTCTTTGGGGCCAAAAAAGTTCACGAATGCGCCAAAGTCAACAACTTTGACAACCACGCCGTCATAAATAACACCGGCTTCAGGTTCGTCCGTAATACTTTTGACCCACTTGATCGCTGCTTCAATCGACTTGGCATCACTGGAAGAAATATTGACGGTGCCATCATCTGTGATGTTCACTTTGGCGCCGGTTTCTTCAACGATCTGGCGGATAATTTTGCCGCCTGTACCAATAACTTCGCGAATTTTATCCACGGGAATTTTAAGCGTTTCGATGCGTGGTGCATATTCACCCATCTCTTCGCGAGATTCGGTTAGAGCTTTTGCCATCTCGCCCAGAATATGAACCCGGCCACCTTTGGCCTGATCCAGAGCAATTTGCATGATCTCTTCGGTAATCCCGGTGATTTTGATGTCCATCTGCAGCGACGTAATACCTTCTTCAGTACCGGCCACTTTAAAGTCCATGTCGCCCAGGTGATCTTCATCACCTAAAATGTCTGACAGAACAGCATAACGATCATCTTCCTTGATCAATCCCATGGCAATACCAGCCACAGGTCTTGTCAGCGGCACACCGGCATCCATCATCGCCAATGATGCACCGCAAACGGTTGCCATTGAGGATGAACCGTTGGATTCGGTGATTTCCGAAACAATACGAATGGTATAGGGAAATTCTTCACGCGGCGGCAAGACAGCGCGCATGGCCCGCCAGGCAAGCTTGCCGTGGCCGATTTCACGACGGCTGGTAAAACCGGTTCTGCCCACTTCACCGACCGAGTACGGCGGGAAGTTATAATGCAGCAGGAAGGTTTCTTTGTATGTGCCTTCAAGCGCATCGATGAATTGCTCATCATCGCTGGTGCCTAAAGTGGTAACGACCAGGGCTTGCGTTTCACCACGGGTGAACAAAGCGGTGCCATGGGCACGCGGCAACAGGCCAACTTCGGAAACAATTGGCCGAACAGTATCAAGATCACGACCATCAATTCGTTTCCCGGTATCGAGAATGGAATTGCGAACAACATCTTTTTCAAGTTTCTTGAAAGCATTGCCAACGATTTGACCGGTGGCCGTTGCATCTTCTTCATTCACAAGTGCTTGCTTGGCTTCGTCACGCGCATTGGCGACAGCTTCCTGACGCTCCTGCTTGTCAGCAATAGCATAAGCCTCGCGAACTTTAGCCTCAACCAGATCATTGAGACGGCCTTCAATGTCGCTGTGATCAGGCACATCAACCGGACGTGGCTCTTTGGCACATTTTTCCGCCAGTTTGATAATCGCATCAATCACCGGCTGAAATTCCCGATGGCCGAACATGACCGCACCGAGCATCACATCTTCAGGGAGTTCCTTGGCTTCTGATTCAACCATCAAGACAGCGTCTTGAGTTCCGGCGACAACCAGATCAAGTGAACTTTCAGTCTCGCTTTCAATGCTTGGGTTAAGAATATATTCGCCATTGGCAAAACCAACACGAGCAGCGCCGATTGGCCCCATGAACGGGATGCCGGAAATTGTCAGGGCAGCTGACACAGCCACCAATGCCACGATATCAGGATCGTTTTCCATGTCATGGCTTAAAACAGTTGCAATCACTTGCGTTTCATTTTGAAAGCCCTTGGCAAACAGCGGACGGATGGGCCGGTCAATAAGCCTGGACACAAGCGTTTCTTTTTCGCTTGGACGCGCTTCACGTTTGAAAAAACCGCCTGGGATTTTCCCGGCAGCATATGTTTTTTCCTGATAATTTACGGTGAGCGGGAAAAAATCCAGCCCCTGTTTTGGTTGGCGTGCAGCTGTTGCTGTGGCCAGAACAGTTGTATCGCCATATTGCACCAGCACACAGCCATCGGCCTGGCGGGCAATTTTACCTGTTTCAATGATCAGCGGACGTCCGCCCCAGGTGATTTCTTCTCTATGTATATTGAACATATTTTTTCCTACAAATACCCTCTTATGGCTCTTCAATTCTAATCGAGATTCGCACGAGCGTGCATATTGAGGGTGACCAACAGGTGCCGGCTCCATTGCCGATACCTTTCACGAATCTCTTAAACGCTTTTACATGTGGATTTAGCATTCGCCAGTCCCATGCCGATCAAGCCTAACGGCGAATTCCGAGTTTTTTGATCAGGTCAGAATAGCGATTGACGTCTTTCGATTTTACATAATCGAGCAGACGGCGACGCTGGCTTACCATTTTCAGCAGGCCACGACGCGAATGATTGTCTTTTTTGTGTGTTCTGAAATGTTCCGTCAAATTGCGGATACGTTCCGTTAAAATAGCCACCTGAACTTCCGGCGAACCTGTGTCGCCCTTGCCGGTGGCGTTATCTTTAATCAATTCCGATTTGCGTTCAGCAGTAATCGACATCGTATACTCCTATTTCTGGTTTTGGGCCTCAGCCCAGATTAAAAACACGCTTTGGATGCAGGGCTCCCTGCCGAAATTCGGCCAATGCCACCGGTGTGCCGCAAGAGGCGACAAAAACGGTGCCACTGTATATGGGAGCATCACGTCCGCGTAAAATGACTGCCTGACCGTTTTTAAGTCTTGCAGCGTCCGATGCGTTGACGGCCAGTGCCGGGATGTCGTCCAGCACGGTCTCAACAGACCG
>CAZJUF010000351.1:0-3254 GCA_964549055.1 uncultured Hyphomicrobiales bacterium
CAAGCCTGTTCCCAATGGTGGTCGATTGTTTTGAGGGTTGCTGAAACGCTCAATCGGCCATAGAACACGAAGGATTTTCACAGATTAACCGCACCGTCCCGGCCTTGAGCCGGGACCAACTGACCTCCACTTGAACTCCAGCAGGTCCCGGCTCAAGGCCGGGACGGTGCGGTAAACAGAAGGTGCATCTGTTCAACTCATCAGAAAACTCTAGACCGGGATTATAATTGTTGCCTGCAGGCCGCCCATCTGGCTCGATTTGAGTTTTATGTTGCCGCCGTGGCTGCGGGCGATGTCGAGGGCGATGGCGAGGCCCAGGCCGGTGCCGGGTTTGTCGAGGTTTCTGGCATCATCCAGTCTGAAGAAGGGGCGGAAAACATCTTCCCACATGTCGGGCGGAATGCCGGGGCCATCGTCATCCACGGAAATAAGCAACAGGCCATCCGAACTTGATCCGGTCAAAGTGATATTTTCTGCATATTTGCAGGCGTTGTTTACAATATTTGAAACCAGGCGTTTGAAGGCGTTGGGCTTGAGCGAGGCCTGCAAGGGGCCGTCAATCAACAGGGTTATGTTTTCGGTGGTGTGCGTTGCATCCTGGCGAATATCTTCAAGTATTTTTCTGACATCGGTAATCTGGGCAATTTCACCGGCGTCCCCACGGGCAAACGCCAGATAATCCTCCAGCATGTGCTGCATTTCGTTAACATCGTTCTCCAAAGCGGCCGCCTGCTCATTGTCTCCAAAAACCGCCAGCTGCAATCTGAAGCGGGTCAGGATCGTGCGTAAATCATGGCTGACGCCAGCGAGCATGGCGGTGCGTTGTTCCACGTGTCGTTCAATGCGTTCACGCATGTTGATGAAAGATTGCGAGGCTTCGCGCACTTCGCGCGCACCTCTTGGTTGAAAGTCGGGCACATCGCGGCCCATACCAAAATTTCTGGCGGCTTCAGCCAATTGCTGGATCGGGCGTATCTGGTTGCGTAAAAACATGATCGCCACCGTCAGCAAAACCAGCGAGGTGCCAACCATCCAGAATATAAATATCTCCGAGTTTGAGGCATAGGTCTGGCTGCGCCGGGCAATTATCTGAAAAATCGCATCGTCCACTTTGACCCGAATATCGACATAGTTTGAGCGCCCGACGGTATCAATCCAAAACGGTTTTTCAATTTCACGGGCGAGATATTTGCTCAAGGTTTTATCGAGCAGAGAAAAGAACGGCTTGGGCTTTGCCGGTGGCAGTTCTCCGTTGGGCGTGATTGTCAGGCTCAATTCCAGACGGTCATTGGCCATTTTAATCAGCCGTTCATAGTCGTCTTCGAACGGGTAGGTTTCATAAACCTCTATCAGCATGGAGATGTCCTGGCTGACCGCTTCAGACAGGCGTTTGGTGACGGTTTGCCAGTGCCTTTCCATGAATGTGAAGGCGACCACAGACTGCAACAATACCATGGGGGCAACGATTATGATCAGCGAGCGGGTATAAAGGCCTTCCGGCAGGTGGCGTTCCAAAAAGCGGTTAAAACGCCAAATAAACGTTTGTTTTTCTTCGCTTTGGTTTTCCTCGGTGTTGATTGCGACCATGATCTAATCCGAATACAATATGTAACCGGCACCGCGCACGGTTTGCAGATAGACCGGTGTTTCCGGTGTCTTTTCCAGCTTTTGCCGCAATCGGTTAACTTGCACATCAACCGCACGCGCACCACCAGTCTGGTTTGATTGTGCCAGTTCCATGCGCGAAACGGTTTGACCCGGGTGCGAAGCAAACACGCGCAACATATCGCGTTCACGCGTGGTCAGCCGGATGGTTTCACCGTCACGTTTTAATTCGCCACGTTCCACATGGAATACGCAATCACCCAGCCGCACTTCACTTTCGGTTACGAATTCTTTCTTGCGCCGTTTGAGAATGGATGAAATACGCAGCAGCAATTCGCGCGGATCAAACGGCTTTGACAGGTAATCATCAACACCGTGTTCAAGACCTTCAATGCGGGCGTCTGTTTCAGCGCGTGCGGTTAACATCAAAATCGGTATGTCGGAAGTCTTGCGCAAAGACCTGGTCAGATCGAAGCCGCTTTCCCCAGGCATCATGACATCCAAAACCAGCAGATCAAATGTAAGACCGCTCATTTTCTGGCGCGCTATTGCCGCATTTTTTGCGGTGGTGACGCGAAAGCCATTGTCTCTCAGGTAGGTATTGAGCAATTCGCGAATTCGATTGTCATCATCAATGACAAGAATGTGCGAAGCATCATCACAAATGGCTTTGCGGGCCTTGTTTGAGGCAGTTTGAGGTGTTGATGTCGTCGACACGATTGTTGGCATGGACTACCCTTTGTGGACGAGATCTTCCACGTAAGAACGATTTTCCTGATCTATCATAGCGTAAAATATACGGCGATAATATGCTTTTGCCTCAGGCTCAGCTGCGGCAAGCGTTTTGGCGATACGGTCCAGTTGCGGTTTGGCAAGTTTGCCGGCCAGTTCGCGCCCGGCAGCTGTTAGCAGCAACCGCCGCTCGCGACGATCTTTGGTGCCGGCTTTTTGTTCAATATAACCCTCGTCAACCAGCTGCTTGAGAACGCGCCCCAAGCTTTGTTTGGTGATTTTCAGAATATTCAAAAGATTGGCGACGCGGATATTGGGGTTGCGGCCGACAAAATGAATGACGCGATGGTGCGCCCGGCCAAAGCCAAATTCTTCCAGAATTCTGTCGGGATCACTGACAAAATCGCGATAAGCAAAGAAAAACAGCTCGACGAATTCGAGTAATTCCAGCGTTTCGGGTTCCGTATATTCATTGCTTGGGTGCATCTGGCAGGCCTTGTAAAAAAAATATGTCAGCACTATTGACTTAATTTAATCGGATTGTTACTTTTTGTCGACTTTTTTAGAAACGAATGAAAAAATTATAACGAAAATTGTTCGGAATATTTCGCTTTTCAACGGGTCTCGAATGTGTTCGCGAAGGTTAAAGCATATTTGGCTGTTGGCATAAGAAGTGTTTTGAAAATTTATAATTATTGCAGAGGATAAAGCAATGGCAACTCCGGGTACACCTTTTGACCAGCGTGATGGCTTCATATGGTATAATGGCGAGTTGGTGCCGTGGAGTGAGGCCCAGTTGCATGTGCTCAGTCATGCCCTGCATTATGCGAGTTCCGTGTTTGAGGGCGAGCGCGTTTATGGTGGCACCATCTTCAAGTTGCGCGAACATTCCCAGCGCTTGATTGACAGTGGGCGCA
>CAZJUF010000352.1:0-3243 GCA_964549055.1 uncultured Hyphomicrobiales bacterium
AAGGTTTTATTACAACCATCGAAAACTGCTCCGTTCGCCCGTCTGCAACACACAGCATTGAGTGGCCCGGGGAATTCCGGTGGCGCTCTGGTGGATGAAAAAGGGCGATTGGTGGGTATTGTGACGTCAGGCGGTGAGGGGCGCTATGATGCTTTTCCCGTCAGTGCCATCGAAAAACTGAAAGCGTTAAGCGGCAAACAATATGCTGAAAAATCACGAGTTCTTGGGTCTGCCATGCGCGCATGTATGGATTTTCTCGATAATCTGTCACCGGCAGGAAAAATGTCAAAGCAGATGGCGCAAAACCTCAATGATACCTGCGCGCTTAGTAATAATCGCCAGTTGATGGATGATGCCGCTGTCAGATTGGGGGGCGCGCGCTATTTGGGATTGTCGCGGGCATTGCTGGAAAAAGCGCTTGTTCGCGATCCGCTTGCCATCAACACCCGTTTCAGCCTGATTGTTGCCCTGACATTTTCCGGCCTCTACCCTGATGCCGTCCCCCATATCCGCAAGCTGTTGCCCGTCATTCCGCAAGATGCAAACCTGCTGAGATATGCAATCCAGACGGCTAAAAATACCGGCGATAAAGCTTTGGCTGATGACGTCCTGGCGCTGGTTAAAAAGCATGACCCGGACCGGGCGCAAGCTGCTGCCCGGTTTTTGGCGACACCCTTGCGCAAACATGAGAAACCCAAAGCCCAATAAAACAGGTTGCCCTCAATCGTACCTTTCCTTCGCCGTCATCCTCGGGTCAAGCCCGAGGATGACGATGTGGGTGGTTTTTCAGCCTGTTAAAAGCAACGAGCCTCAGGCGCAGATGGCGGCTTTGGTTTTTTGCATTTCGGCTATTTTTTCCGCATCATACCCGAGTTCTTCCAGCACTTCACGGGTATGCTGGCCATAAAGCGGGCTGGCGTCTTTTACCTTGCCGGGAGTTTTTGAAAACTTTATCGGCAGGCCGATGGTTTCGACTGTTCCCGCTGTTGGATGTTCAACCTGGGTCACCATTTCGCGGGCAATTACCTGGGGGTCGCGATGCATCTCGGCAACGTTCAACACCGGTCCGGCGGGCACGCCAACGGCTTCCAGCATTGTCATCCATTCAGCGGTGGTTTTTCTGACAATATGTTCGTCAATAATCTCAACCAGTTCGTTGAGGTTGGTTTGCCGGGCTGCATTGGTGTTGAAACGTTGATCCTCATTTAGTTCGCTGGCACCAATAACGCCCAGCATAGCCTCCCAGTTTTTCTGGTTGGCAGCGCCCACATTAATCCAGCCGTCTTTGGACTTGAACGACTGGTAAGGCGCATTGAGCGGATGCGCTGAACCCATGGGACCGGGAGCGATGCCGGTGGCAAAGCAGATGGCGGATTGCCAGTAGGTGTGGGTGATGGCGGCTTCAAACAACGATGTGTCAACGCGCTGGCCTTCACCGGTTTTAAGCTTGTGGGTGTAGGCTGCAACGATGCCCAGAGCGGCTATAATTCCGGCAGTAATGTCACTTACAGGTGCGCCGACTTTTACCGGCGGGCGGTCCGGGCCTTCGCCGGTTATTGACATCAGGCCCGACATGCCCTGGGCAATAAGGTCAAATCCGCCACGGGTTTTATAGGGGCCGGTGCGGCCAAAGCCCGAGACCTCACAATAAATCAGACCGGGGTTTATGGCTTTGAGCGTGTCATAGGAAAGGCCAAGTTTTGCCATCGTGCCGATGCGGTAATTCTCAATGATAACATCAGCGGTCTTGATCAATTCAAGTAAAGCGTTACGGGAAGATTTTTGTTTTAAATCAAGGGCTATGCCTCGTTTGTTGCGGTTCATCATCATGAAGGCTGCGGATTCGCCTTCAATATCGGGGGGTAAAAACCGCCGGGCATCATCGCCACCGGGAACTTTTTCCACCTTGATAACATCAGCCCCCATGTCGGCCAGCATCAGACCACAGACGGGTCCGGCCATAATGTGGGCCAACTCGATTACCCGCACACCGCTCAATGGTCCCGGTCGTTTATCATTGCTCATATCACCGTCCCCTGAATTCGGGTTTGGTCTTGGTCAGGAACGAGTTGTATCCGATATCAAAATCTTCCGTATCGTAACATTCATAAGCTTCATCAAGTTCAGCCTGGCTCAACGGTGTTTTGTCCCTGAGGCGGCGGATAAACTTCTTGTGCCAGGCGGCCACCAGCGGTGCGCCTTCGGCAATGCGTGTGGCGGTCTCGAGTGTCTCACGCTCCACATTTGCGTCATCGACAACGCGGGTAACCAGACCTTTGGCCGAGGCCTCATCGGCGTTGAATATACGGCCTTCCAGCAGGATTTCCCGGGTTACCGCTTCTCCGACCAGATTCAAAAGACCGGAGATTTCGGGGTACGCCATCACCAGACCCAGACGCTTTATGGGCACGCCAAAGCGGCTGGATTTTCCGCATATGCGCAAATCACACAAGGCGGCTACTTCGAGCCCGCCGCCGACACAAATTCCTTCGATAAGAGCGACTGTCGGAGTGTTGCACTCGGTCAGGCCGCGCAGGCCATGGTAGAGGTCATTGCCATAGTCTTTGGCCTGGGCGGGGGTTGAGCGCTGGGTTTCAAATTCGGAAATATCATTGCCGGGTGAAAATGCCTTGCCCCCGGCACCGCGCAGGATGATGCAGCGAATTTCTGTGTTGGCGTCCAACGCGTTGAGAGCATCGCCCAGTCCGCGCCACATGGGGCGGGTGAGCGCATTGAGCTTTTCCGGCCGGTTCAAGGTGACGGTGGCAATGGCACCGTTAATTTCTGTCAGGATTACATCTGTCATTAGAATCAATCTGCCTGTGTGGTTAGAAAATCCATGGCACTTTTTACACCATTGGGGTTGTGCGGGACATTGGCGAGGGAGAGGCCCATTTCAACACCGGCGAGGGTGCCCATCAGGGTCAGATCATTGATGTCGCCAAGATGACCTATCCTGAAAATTCTGTCGGCTACCTTGCCAAGGCCTGAGCCCAAAGACATGTCAAAATGTTCGAGGACGACCCGGCGGAAATTGTCGGCGCTGTGGCCTTCAGGCATCATCACCGCTGTCAGGCTATGGCTGTATTCGTCAGAGTTCCGGCACAGTATTTCCAGACCCCAGGTATTTACCGCCCGCCGGGTGGCTTCACTGTGACGTTTGTGGCGGGCAAAGACATTGTCGAGGCCTTCTTCTGCCAGCATGTCGATGGCTTCAGACAGTCCGTAGAGCAGGTTGGTGGC
>CAZJUF010000353.1:0-3239 GCA_964549055.1 uncultured Hyphomicrobiales bacterium
TTTGCGGGTCATCGAGAAAATGCAACACCTGATGAATGATCACGGCATCGGCAATGTTGTTGTCATAAGGCAGGTTAAACAGATCGCCCTGCCTTACATGGCAGTGCGCAAGGTCCGGCTTATCGAGGTTGCTGCGGGCAAATGCCAGCATCTCCCGGTTCATATCGATGCCGATACCATTGGTGAAACTGTCGGAAAACAACTCAAGAATTCGCCCCGTTCCAGTGCCAAGATCGATGAAAGTTTCAAAATGCCGCCCTTCAAGAGTGGCCATCATGGCATCTTCAACCTTGCCTTCAGATATATGTAGAGAACGTATCAGATCCCAGTCTGCCGCATTATTACAAAAATATTCCTGCGCCACCTCTGCTCTGTGTTCACGCACATGCTCGAGGCGCTTGAGGTCGCGCTGAAGTGCCGGATCATCGCCCGGCAAAAGTTCTACAATCATCCGCACCAATGCAGCTTCACGCCCGGTTTGCGACAGTCGAAACAACACCCAGCTGCCCTCGCGAAACCGGTTAAGCAGGCCCGCCTCGCACAGCAGTTTCAAATGTCGCGACACCCGCGGCTGGCTTTGCCCGAGTATCTGCGTCAGTTCTTTTACATTGAATTCTCCATGAGACAACACAAACAAAAGACGCAACCTGGTTCTCTCGCCAGCTCCGCGCAATCCGTTCAGGAGACGATCCATATGACAACATCCAGTCAGGGGTTAAACATTCGCAATTGATCACGAGGCACCCGGGCACCCCTCATCAAAACTGTCATTGCATGATAACGAAATGCAATCTAATATCAAGATATCTTTATATCTATATTATTCATAATTAGGAAAGAATCACATTTGCCACTGAAAACTTCCCAATCCGCGATATTTAGGCAACAATCCATACAAATTTTCTCCATAAATCAGATGTTAGGAAAATTACTACTCAAACTATGATATTAGGATTTCAGGAAAAATCAGAAAGACAATTTGGCGACAATTTGGCAGAAATTCCGCGAAAACAATCACGCTGAATTTAATTTTTGTACCCGTTCTTGAATTGTGCAAATTGGGTGCTGATGTATATAGTGGGAAAAAGATGCGATAGTTATGATGAATTCAGCAAAAATCGTGCTGGCAGACTCTGTTTTTTTGAGTTAAACATTATAAACGTTGCTGACAGGTGAGAATGAAGAGAGACATGAAAACAACAATTGATTTCAAATTCTGGAACTTGAAAAATCCAAAACTTACGCGAACCGCCGGTTCTGTATGCACGATTTTCAGCATTTTCTTTTTGGCAGCAAACCTTGTCGTATTACCGGCTTCTGCTGCAAGCGATACCGACCAGTCGGGATATTCCCAAGACGCCAGCACTGGAGATATCAGTGATCCGTTTGAGGGCCTGAACAGGGTGATGTTCTTTATCGGCGATGGCCTGGACACTATGTTCTTGCGGCCAATTTCCGTGGCTTATACCACATTCATTCCCAAGCCTATACGCACCGGCGTCGACAATTTCATGGCAAACGTGGCAACACCGGTAACCTTGAGCAATGATCTGTTTCAGGGCGAATGGGAAAGAGCGGGAACCACTGCCAAGCGCTTTGTAATTAACTCAACAGTCGGCATTGGCGGCCTGCTGGATGTGGCAGCCAAGCAGGGCCTGCCCGGACACACCGAAGACTTTGGTCAGACACTTGCCGTTCATGGTGTGGATTCCGGCCCCTATCTGTTCATACCCATCTTGGGCCCGGCCACCCCGCGCCACCTTGTGGGGCGTTTTGTTGACCTGTTTACCGACCCATGGACATATATCCTCTACAATAGATCTACATTGGTTCGCTTGACCCCGACAGTTGTCGTTTCAATTTCCGCGCGCGGTGATGCTGATGCAGCATTAACCAGCATCAAACAAACCTCTCCAGACTATTATTCATCGATAAAAAATCTTTATTCCCAAAGTCGGCGTAACGCTATTAACAACGGCCAGGTCGATAGCAATGACCTTGTCGACATACCCGACTTTGATTCGCGGTAAATCGAGCCCAATCGCCGCATTTACGCACAAAGCGTAACTTCCAACATGTAAGCCAGTGGGATTTAAATTTGCATGATGATTTCCAACAAAAACTCAGTTGAACCTGCGCGTCCAAGACGCAGTTTTATTGCAACCCTCCTAATCGTTTTCACCGTACTGGCAACTGGAATGTTGTCACCAACATTGACATTGGCGTCCCCTCCCCGGGCGGAAGCCATGGTGAAAAAATTTGGCAACCAGGTTATTAAAATTCTGGCCAGCAACGGTTCGGTAACTCAGCAGGAAAAAAAATTCAAATCCGCATTCCTTCGCAATGCCGATATCAACACCATTGGCCGGTTTACGTTAGGTAAATATGCCAGAACCATCAAATCTTCCGAGCGCCGCGAGTTTAATCAGCTGCTCGGCCGTTTCATCGTCAAGGTTTTCATTGGCCGCATGAGGGGTACCAAGAGTACCGGGCTAAAGGTTCTTGGAACAACAGAGCGCAAAAAAGGTCGTGATTTTCTGGTTAAAAGCCTGGTCAATTTGCCCGATGGGGCTCCTATTCGCGTCAATTGGCGTATTTTCAAAAACAAAAGCGGCCGCTTGAAACTTTTCGATATCAGCATTGAAGGCCTGTGGCTGGCGCAAGAACAGCGTTCAATTTTTGTCAATGTCATCAGCCGTAATGGTGGGAAAATCAGCGCCTTGCTCACCCATTTGAAACAACAGATTGCCAAATAAAGGCATTTATTCTAGGCTTGGAACATCATAGGTTCCTATGTAAAGCCACATCAGGCAAAGGAAGTAAATTTAAACATGTTAGCGTAGGGGGATTATGTCTACATGATGATATTCAATAATAATACGGCCAAGAAATTGCGCCAAAGACACAGTTTATTCGCGGTATTCATGGTTTTTGCCGCTACATTTTCAACAGGTTTCCTCACCCCGGCTGCAGCTCAAACAGCCCCAGAGGTAAAAACCATGGTGACGAATTTCGCCAACAAGGTTCTTTATATCCTGGCCAGCAATAATTCGGTAAGCCAGCAAAAAGAGCAATTTGGCAAAGTTTTTCTACACAATGCCAATATGGCGGCGATTTCCAAGTTTACACTGGGCAAATTTGCCAGAAGAATTGAACCTTCGGAATCTGAACGACTTCAGAAACTCCTTGGTAATTACATCATCCAGCTCTTCGTTGTTAAATTGAGAGGAACCCAAAGC
>CAZJUF010000354.1:0-3228 GCA_964549055.1 uncultured Hyphomicrobiales bacterium
GAGCGAATTTAAACAGAAATCCTATGTGTTTGGCATTCGCGTGCAGGGCGAGGCGAAGGCCTGGCCGTTAAAGTATTTTGAAGGCGGCTCTGTAATCAATGATGAAATCGCGGGCCAGCCGCTGGTTCTGATTGGCGATGCCGCGACACGTACTGTACGGGCATATGAGCGCAGGGGGCGGGCGTTTGTACAGGATAGTCGAGGGCTGATTTCGGATGATAACGGCAAGTGGACAATTACCGAAGATGCGCTGGTGAGCGGAGGAGTGACCTTGCCAAGGGTTGCCGGGCATATTGCCTATTGGTTTGCCTGGGATAACTATTTGGGCGCTAAGAGTGAGATTTATGGCGGTTAGGAAAAGGGTAAAAATAGTTACCTGGCGCGTCGAACCGATCAGAGATGATTGCTCGAAGAATTAAGCGTTAATAGCTACAATGTTTGGGTCGGTCATGAAAAAAGCCGCGCAGGATTAGTGCGCGGCTTTTGAAAATTGTTTGGGATCGATCAGCTTTCGTCGTCGCTTTCAGCTTGTTCTGCTGGCGCGTCGTCAGATGCACCTTCTGGCGTATCCACCAGATCGCCATCATCAGCTGCAGCAGCGCCGATATCGTCGAACAGTTCAGCAATCTCGAACTCTGCGTCGGCTTCGGCTTCGGCGGCCAGTTCCTGGATTGATTTGCCAGCGGCTTGCAGTTCGGCCTCTTCAACGGAGCGCGCAACATTCAGTGTGATTTCTGCGTCCACTTCGGGGTGCAGGGTCACGTGTACGATGTGCAGGCCCAGTTCCTTGATCGGACGGGTCAGGGCGACCTGTTTGCGATCAACGGTGAAACCAGCCTCGGTTGCAGCGTCTGCGGCGTCGCGGGTGGATACTGAGCCGTAAAGTGAGCCGGCGTCAGAAGCGGAACGAATCACAACGAAGACCAGACCGTTCAGCTTATCAGCCGCTGCGTCTGCTTCTTTTTTGGATTCGAGGTTGTTGGCTTCCAGCTGTGCCTTCTGACCTTCAAAGGATTTGATGTTTGCCTCTGAGGCGCGCAGGGCCTTGCCCTTGGGCAACAGAAAATTGCGTGCGTAGCCCTGTTTGACGTTTACCACGTCGCCCATTTGGCCGAGTTTGGAAACCCGTTCTAGCAGGATAACTTGCATGGTGCTCTCCTTACTTCACTGCATAAGGAAGCAGGGCGAGGAAGCGGGCGCGTTTAATGGCGCGCGCAAGTTCGCGTTGCTTCTTGGCCGAAACGGCGGTGATACGGGAAGGGACGATTTTGCCGCGCTCGGATATGTAGCGCTGCAAAAGACGTGTGTCCTTATAGTCGATCTTCGGGGCACTGTCGCTGGAGAAGGGACAGACCTTACGACGGCGGAAAAATGGTTTAGATGCCATTGCTTAGCTCCTTTTCTTCAGATTAGTGGCGGCGTGGGCCGCGGTCGCGGTCATCGCGCTTTTGCATTTGGATCGACGGGCCTTCGGCGTGTTCGTCAACCTTGATGGTCAACACGCGCATCACGTCTTCGTGGAGGCGCATCAGGCGTTCCATTTCCTGGATCGCAGTGGCCGGTGCGTCGGTGCGCAAAAAGGCGTAATGGCCTTTGCGGTTCTTGTTGATCTTATAGGCCATTGTTTTGATGCCCCAGTATTCGTGATCAACGAGTTTACCTTCGTTATCCGCAAGGACTGTACCAAAATGTTCAATAAGGCCTTCGGCTTGCGTGTTGGAAAGATCCTGACGCGCAATCATAACATGCTCATATAGCGGCATGTGTGCTCCATTCATGTTCTAAGCGCATTTCAACGGGTGGGGGTCTGAACTTGCCGCGACCCACCCACGAGAGGCTGCGCTGGTTTTCCGAAACTACGACAAGTTGCGGGGTTATACGCCTTTTGGCCTTTTGATCAAGGCCATTTGTGCCTTTTGTGTTTGGAATGCCAAACCGGGATCAGGGTGTAATTTAAATCCGCTCAAATCCGCAGTACATACAAAAATCCAAATATTGATCGACGGGCGACCTAATCCGGTCATAATTCGCGTTAAAAGATAGTTAATAAATCTGAACACACTAATAATTATGAGGACATCATGGCTAATCGCACCGGAGACAATGGTCTGGTGTTAAAGAGTAGACAGCAAAACCAAGCTGTAAGTGTTAGTGAGACCTTTTGGGGATATATCGTAGGAAGAGGTACTCTTGCTATCAGGCGCGCCAGTTTGGGCGAACTGGTAGCGTTAGCCGGCTGCATTATCCTGGGTTTTTTCGCATATGCGACCTGGCTGCTGCCGGGCTCCATAAACAGCGCAGAAGTGGTTCCGCTTAAAATTGCCATTACAATCATGTTTTTCGTCTTCTCGGCTCTGTTTTATCTGATCGCCAGACGCGGGCTAAGTGTCGAGGTTCAGATTGACATCAAGAGCCAGAAGGTTAGCCTTGCCCGGCGCAACCGTGAAAATGGAGTTACGGTGATTGCCAGCTACCATTTTTCAGATATCGACAGCGTTTATATGAAACGTTCGCAATCTCCGTTTGTCGCAGATCGCCTGTTTATTCAGCCTAAAAACAGCAAGGGCGCCATATTGGTTGCAACCGGCAGTTCGGACGATCTTGAACCACTATTGAGCCGGTTTCGCGCTGAATTTCGCCGAAAAGCGCCTGTAAAGTCCAATTCGACCAGGGTTCCAAGTGTGAAAAACACCAGACGAACTGTCAGAACAGCTTTCGCTTCCGTTTAGGCGCTCCAACATAACCTGACTGGTAAAAACAGGCACCGGCAACTGCTCGGTGCTTGTTTGCGTTGGTTCAAAAGGTTAAACCGTTTTCTAAGCGAAGAACAACGGGGTGGCAGCATGAGCCGAGCATTTGTATTTCCAGGGCAAGGTGCACAAGCAATCGGCATGGGAAAGGCACTGGCCGAAAGCTTTCCTGCAGCCAAAGCGGTTTTTGACGAAGTTGATGAGGCTCTGAGCGAAAACCTGTCAGCCCTGATCTGGGAAGGTGATGCGGAAACGCTGATGTTAACCGAAAATGCGCAACCGGCATTGATGGCGACGTCAATAGCGGCATTCCGGGCGCTGGAATCTGAGGGTGTCGGACTGGACAAAGTTTCTTTTGTGGCAGGGCATTCGCTTGGGGAATACTCAGCGCTGACAGCTGCCGGGTCATTGGCATTGGCCGACACGGCGCGATTGTTGCGCATACGGGGTCGGGCGATGCAGGAGGCCGTGCCAGTCG